>JBEEIV010000081.1:0-2697 GCA_041169645.1 Bacteroidota bacterium | reverse complement strand
AAACTTAATCATTTTGAGGCATTTCAATGGATTAGAGACCTATCATGCGCATTTAAGTAAAATTTTGGTTTATCCAGATCAGAATGTGAAATCTGGTGATCCAATTGGGCTAGGGGGAAATACAGGTCATTCATTTGGTCCTCACTTGCACTATGAAATTCGCTTTTACGATGTACCGATGAATCCAGAGGAAGTCATCGATTTTGATAAAAAAGTATTGAAAAATGAGAACTTATTTGTTCACGCCGGACTATTTCGACCAGGAGCAAAACCAAGCGATTACTACGAAAGTAAATCTGATGGAAAAACCGTTGCGACAAATCCGACAACTGTTCCTGTAAAAACAACTCAAAAAAAATATTACCAAGTTAGGGCAGGGGATACCTTAACAGAAATTGCGGATAGAAATAAAACGACCGTCTCAAAATTGTGTGAGTTAAATGGCATAAAACCATCTAGTGTATTGCAAGCTGGTAAAAGTTTAAGAATTAAATAATGAATAAAACACTGGTTTTTCTTTTCTCGATAGGCTTGTTTCTGTCTGCTTGTTCCAACTACAATCAAGTGGTTAAGGCGGATGATTTTGCAGCTAAATATAATTTAGCGAATGAGCTATATGACGGAAAACAATACGAAAAAGCAATCGTGCTCTACGAGCAAATCTACCAGCATGCACCAAAAAGTGCGGAAGGTGAATTGTCGTATTACCGTTTAGCGAAAAGTTATTTTGAGATTGAGGATTACTACATGGCGCAATATTATTACAGTGCGTACATGCAGCGCTTTCCGTACAGTGTGAAAAATGAAGAGGTATTGTTCATGGTTGCGTTGTGCTCGGTGAAAAATTCTCCAGAATATACGTTAGATCAAACGGAAACAGAGCTTGCCATTAATAATGTGCAACAATTTATTGACCGTTATCCACAGTCCTATTTAATTGATTCATGTAATCACATCATTGATCAACTGCAATTTAAGCTCGAGACCAAAGAATACGATCAAGCAAAACTCTATGATCGAACGGAAAATTACCGAGCTGCGGTTACGGCGGGAGAGTTATTTCTCGAAAAACATGGTCAATCCGTTTATTCAGAAGAAATCAATTACCTTGTTGTGAAAAATGCCTACTATTTAACCATCAATAGCATTGATAGCAAAAAAAGCGAGCGAATGGAACAAACTAAGGAAAGATTCCGTACCTTTGCGCTTCGCTATCCACAGTCGAAATACACAAAAGAACTGAGTGCTTTGATTGAAAAGTTAAGTGAAAACAACTGAAAAGTGAATTATGAGTTATAAAAACACACCAGCAGAGAAATCAACCATTACGCGTGACACCATTCGTATGGAAGAAAAAACAGGAAATATCTACCAGTCTTTGGTGGCTATTTCAAAACGTGCGAACCAAATTTCTTCTGAAGTGAAAGAAGAGTTAACGCAAAAATTACAAGAATTTGCGTCGTCTACAGACAATTTAGAAGAGATTTTTGAAAACCGTGAGCAAATTGAAATTTCAAAGCATTACGAAAAAATGCCTAAGCCAACTGCTATTGCAACTCAAGAGCTTTTGGATGACAAAATCTACATGCGCAAACCAGAAGAAAAACAGTAATGCAAGGCAAGCGCATCCTTCTAGGAATTTCAGGAGGTATTGCAGCTTATAAAATTGCTTACCTCATACGAATATTAAAGAAACAAGGGGCAGAAGTCAGAGCAATCATGACTCCTGCCTCTTCTGATTTTATTAGCCCCCTCGTGGTAGCTACGTTAAGCGAAAATCCAGTTCACAGTGAGTTTTGGAACAAAAAAACAGGTGAGTGGACGAATCACGTCGAATTAGCGCTTTGGGCTGATGTGTTGATCATCGCACCCGCTACCGCGAATACCTTAGCGAAAATGGCAACTGGAATCTGTGATAACCTGCTTATGGCAACGTATTTTTCCATGAAAGGTAAAACAATCATAGCTCCAGCAATGGATTTGGACATGTACCAACATCCTACGGTTAAACGAAACATGGAAGTCTTGTTGGGCGATGGTGTATCTATTATTCCAGCAACTGAAGGAGCGCTAGCGAGTGGACTTGAAGGACAAGGTCGCATGGAAGAGCCAGAAAAGATCGCCGACTTCTTACGAGATTTTTTAACGCATAATCAACTCAAGCAACAAAAAAAGATTCTCATTACCGCTGGACCTACACATGAAGCCATTGATCCTGTTCGGTATATTGGAAATCACTCGAGTGGAAAAATGGGTTACGAACTAGCAGCAGAATGCCTTTCCCTTGGTCATCATGTCGTGTTGATTAGTGGTCCAACCAACCTGGAATTAATTCATCCAAATATCATGGTAATCAACATACATTCTGCGGAAGAAATGTTGACTGCTGTTCAAGAACATTGGGATAAATGTCAACTCGGAATATTTAGTGCAGCTATAGCAGATTATCGTCCGGATGTTGTCGCTAACCAAAAAATAAAGAAACAAGAAGATGCATTGGTCATTCGATTGGTGAAAAATCCAGATATTTTATCGTGGGCATCTGAACATCGAAATGGCCAACAAAAAGTTGTTGGATTTGCATTGGAAACAAATAATGCTACGGAATATGCGTTAGATAAGTTAGCGCGCAAAAAATTAGACTTCATCGTTTTAAATGAGTTTGTAAAAGATGTAAGTGGATTTCAAGCAGAAACA
>JBEEIV010000080.1:0-3631 GCA_041169645.1 Bacteroidota bacterium | reverse complement strand
TTCACTATACGGAAGATCTAAGGACTCCGATATTTTCTTAATTTGAACATCACTAGGTTTGCGCTTGTTCGCTAAAATGCGGCTCATATGACTCGCATCTATGTTCAAATTCGTAGCTAATTCATGGATTTTTATCCCTTTTTCCTGAAGTCTTTCGTGAATAATTGTTTTCATGCCTTTTTTTGTCATGTCTAAATTAGGCATTTTTATCGGGTAAAAAAATTATTCTTTTTCCTCCATCAAAATATCCATCACGCAGCTACTTGACTCTATGTGGGACATATGTCCGGCATTGGTGATCAAGTGTATCGTGATTCCCGGTAATCTTTTCTGTAAAGTTTCGGTGGATACAAGGGTGTCCATTTCTCCGTGAATAAACACATACCTTGATGGACTCGCGACAACCTCCTGGGTATAATCCATTCGTTCACGCATCGCCAAGGCAGCATAAGCAATGGCTTCCGGTTCCATGAGTTTTGCTTCTTTCATCAATGCCGTAATTTCCTTTTGAAAATCATTAGGGCGACCAAATAAATTGGGGATTGCTTCCCGGATAAAATGATGCTTTGCTTTGAATACGAGTTCCGCCACACGCAAACGATCACGGCGTTTCTGTTCGTCGTCACTCCAACAATTCGAATTCAGTAAAATGAGTTTTTGACACCCAGGCATTTGTGCTAGCTCAAGGCCAACATAGCCGCCAAGTGAATGTCCAATCAACGTGAATGCTGCCACGTTCTCCGCTTTTAGCACGCGAAAAACCTCATCGGCCATATAGCGAATACTCGGAATTTCCGCCAAATCATTCAGTGGAGATTGTCCATGTCCCGGAAGATCGATGAGCAGACAATGGGCATTGAGTTCCTCCAAAGGAAGATAATCCCACATCGTTGAAGATTCCAAGAATCCATGCAAAAAGACAAGGGTTTTTCCTTCGCCAAATGTACGATAATGCAACATGAACTAGGCGTTCATCAAATCTTCAATCGCTTCTGCTTCAATTGGAATATCGCCCATTAAGTTAAATGGCGCACCAGATGATTGAACAACCAAGTCATCCTCTAAACGAATTCCTAGTCCTTCTTCTGGTATGTAAATTCCCGGTTCACACGTAAACACCATTCCCGCAGAAATCGGTTCGTTCCAAAGTCCAACGTCATGAGTGTCCAAGCCCAAGAAATGAGAAGTTCCGTGCATGAAATACTTTTTATACGCTGGCCAATCTGGATTTTGTGTCTTAATATCGTCCATGGAAATCAATCCTAGCTTCACGAGTTGTTCTTCCATTAATACACCTACTTGCTTGTGGTATTCCGCCATGATGGTTCCTGGAACCAACAATTTTTGTGCTTCGTTTTTCACATGTAAGACCGCATTGTATACTGCTTTTTGTCGAGCAGTAAATCGTCCATTTACGGGAAGACAACGCGTTAAATCAGACGCGTAATTGGCGTATTCCGCTCCCACATCCAATAAAATGACATCGCCATCCAGACACTGTTGGTTATTCTCGATGTAATGCAACACACACGCATTTTTGCCCGATGCTACAATCGGTGTATAGGCAAAACCTTTGGAGCGATTGCGCAAAAACTCATGTGCTAATTCTGCTTCGATTTCGTATTCCCAAACACCTGGTTTAATGAATCCTAGTAATCGTCGAACACCAGCCTCTGTGATTTTACACGCGCGCTGCATTAAATCTAGTTCAATCGCTTCTTTGATGGAACGGATTTTATGCATGATTGGTGCTGATTTATACACCTGATGAGCCGGATAATCTTGTTTTACCTGCTTGATAAAACGATCTTCACGGGTTTCTACTTCGGTGTTCGCACGCAAATGTTCATTTGTATTGAGGTAAATGCCCTGAGCTTCTGCCATCATTTGTTTAAAAATGGTCGGAAACTGCTGCAACCAATACACCGTTTTGATTCCTGATGTTAAAAAGGCAGTTTCTTTTGTCAGTTTTTCTCCTTCCCAAACGGCAATCAACTCACTTGTTTCTTTCAAAAACAGCACTTCCCGGTGAGCAGGATTGCTGGCATTTGGAAATAGGACCAAAATCGATTCTTCTTGATCCACTCCGGACAAATATAAAATATCACGGTGCTGTTGAAACGGCATCGTGCTATCTGCACTTATTGGAAAAATATCATTGGAATTGAATACTGCTAAAGTATTCGAAGCCATGCGCTCGGTGAATTTCTTTCTATTTGAAACGTATAATGTGGAGTCGATTCGATCGTATTTCATAGTACCCTGATTTGATGAGTAAAAGTACGATTTCTCCTTCAGATTAACAGAAAAACACGGGAATTATGCGCGTTCGACTTATTTTGTGGCCAAATCGTGTTGTGCTGCACGCTGTGTTTTTCCGTAAGAATCACACTGCACTTTTTTTGATCCGTGGCACGCATTGAGTACAAGGAAAGCACCAATGGCGCAAAGAAGAGTTGTTATTTTGGTTTTCATAAATACGATGTTACAAAATGAAAGTTAGTCTTTTTTATCTTTAAACCAACCGGAATACATGACGTAATTAGTTGAAATTCGTTGCACCTCTCCCGCAAATAACTCCGGACTCAAGGTTTTTACCTTTTTCGCTGGAACACCCGCATAGATGCTCCAAGATTCCACACGCGTTCCTTCCAATAGAACGGCACCCGCTGCAATGATGCTATTTTCCTCGATGTAACAATCATCCATAACAATCGCTCCCATACCAATGAGCACGTTATCTTCTACAGTGCATCCGTGAACGAGTGCATTATGGCCGATCGAAACATGATTCCCTAGGTTAACTTTTGTTTTTTCGTAGGTGCAATGAATCACCGCACCATCCTGAACATTCACTCGGTTTCCCATTCGGATGGAATTTACATCTCCACGTATGACCGCGTTAAACCACACAGAACATTCATCTCCCATAACGACATCTCCAACGACGGTTGCGTTCTCTGCGAGGTAACAATCCGTTCCAAATTGTGGCATAAAACCACGACATTCTTTCACTAAAGCCATGGTTAAAATTAAGCATTCTTCTCTGATCCTCTTTTAACTTTTCAACTTGATTTTCGTTTCCATGTAACTTGTTTGACTGTTCTGAGTATACGTCCTTGTTAAAATTTAATTATGCGTGCTTTTTTTCAGAAAAAATGGATTAAAATCCCTTATCAAATTGCCCTATATGGATTTGCGATTTATGGATTTTTCTTAGTGGGTACCTACTTGGCCATGAAATTCAAATTAACAAATGATGCCGGTCAAGTTGATGTGAACAACCGCTACTACCAACAAATTCACGATAAATACAATCAATCCTTCAAAATCGATAGTTCAAACGTTGCATACTACCGCAACGAAATCATGAGTCGCATTCACTTACTTAACGAATATTTTCCCAAAAATGCCAATGACATCATGGATGCTTGGACCAATTCCAAGGACGATAAATTGGCGCTCCAAATGTTAGCTGCCATCGATTTGAAATTAAAGGACAATGCGACATATCAAAAAGAACTGAGGGAGATTTTAGAAAAGAAAAAAACCAGTGCAATGGCTTCCAATTTGAGTGCTTTCGATTGGACGAACATCATGGAATGGAAATATTTCAAAGAGGCCGTTGCTA
>JBEEIV010000079.1:0-5017 GCA_041169645.1 Bacteroidota bacterium | reverse complement strand
TTTTTGGTGCTTGCTCTTCTGTCATAATGAAAATTTTAATCAAAAATAAGACAATTCTTGTTTCTTAAGTGATGTTTTGTGATTGAATACTTACATCTTTTTGAAATCGATTGATGCTATCTTGTCCAACCGCTGTAAATCGAACGTCACTGCTTGCTGGGAATGGTCCTCCGTGATGCATCGTTTCAACAACTCTTACACCCGTAGGAACACCATTTAGTATGATTCTTCCAACTTTCGTACATAGTAATTCGGTCCATTCATCAATTTGAGAATCGTGCTCTCGGAAAAAGACACTTCCTGTTAGCTGTCCAGGTAGGCTTTCTAGTACTTGATTCAATGCTGCAACATCTTGGTAATACACCAAGAGCGCGAAAGGACCAAAAACTTCCTCTTGCAAAGATGAATTGGAAGCAAAGTCTTGGAGTGTTGTTTCCGCTAAACACCAAGTTCCTTCGATTCCTTTGGCTGCGATGGCGCAAGAAAATGATTGTACTCCGGGAATGGACAGCACTTCTTTTTTTCTTTCCTCAAAATTGCGGTGAATTTGTGGGTGAAGCATTGGGACCGGCTTGATCAGGGACAAGGCATTTTTTAATTCTTGAACGAAGTGATTTCCTGAATTCAATGTCCGTACAAAGATAACTCCTGGTTTCGTGCAGAATTGACCAGCATCATTGGTGATGGAAAGTGCTAATTTCTGGGCGAACTCCGTTTCCATTTCTTTGGATAAGTCGGTGTGAATGAGTACCGGATTCAAACTCCCCATTTCAGCAAAAACGGGAATTGGATTTGATCTGGATTGTGCTATATCCATCAGCGCTTTCCCGCCCTTAATGCTTCCGGTAAATCCAATTGCTTTGATTCGGTCGTCTATGCAGAGCGCTTGGGCAAGTTGATATCCTTCATCGATTAAATGGGTGAAAATACCTAACGGAAAATTCATTTTTTTGATCGCTTCAATGATGCAATTAGCTACAGCTATGCTTGTTCCAACGTGCATAGGGTGTGCTTTGACGATGACACAACAACCTGCTGCAATTGCTGAAACGGTATCACCTCCCGCCGTCGAATATGCTAAGGGAAAATTACTTGATCCGAGAACCAGCACTGGTCCTATTGGTAATTTGTGTTTTTGAATTTGAAGCGACTCACTCGGGAAACATTCTGTTTTTACCGCTTGAAAATCAGTAGTCAAATGAGTAGCGAAATGCGAAATCGTATGAATCGTTCGATTCCATTCCATTTCAAAGCGCGTTTCCGATAAGCCGCTTTCTGCTAGGTAAAAGCCTTTAATAAGCTCTTTTTTCTGACTCAGACAAGCAGCAATCACCTGTAGTAATGCCGCTCGTTTTTCGGGTGTTTGCCTCCCTAAAAAACGCTGAGCTTCTGCGATTAGGCTCAGTTTATGGTTGTATTCGTCCTGAGTAGTATTTTGGTAAACTTCCGGATTCCAATCGTTTTTAATTGGATTAAAGGTTCGAAAACCCGCAGACATGCTTAAGCCTCAGTTACGGAGAAATGAAAGCTTTCCATGATCTGATTTGCCAACATTTTTTGACAAGCCAAGGTTACTTTTTCTTCTGCTGCTGCAATGGATTCTGCCTCAACAAATAAGCGGATGTGTTTCCCAATGCGAACTCCTTCGATTTCGGAAAGACCAATGTTTTTCATGGATTGAGAGACTGCTTTGCCTTGTGGGTCTAAAAGTGCGTCTAACGGCATTACATCAATTTCAGCTTTGAATTTCATGTTTTTTACTTTGATTGTGTTCAATGATTGATAATATCAAGTACAAAATTACAATTATTGGAATCGACCAGATAAAGAAAATCGGAATACTTATCAACGAAATGATAACAAGTAAATATCGGTAAGTATTTTCCCTCCAGCTCCACGATTTGAATTTCAAGGCAATTAAGGATATTGGTGTAATCATTAAAATCGAGAAAAGCACACAAATAATGGCAAGCGAATAACAATCGAAGAGTCCATAGATGAAGTCACTTTGATGGCTCCAATTTTCTTTTTGATACCAAAAATAAAGTGGAAAAAACAAAAAGAAAAATGTACTAAGTGGGGTAGGGACACCAATAAATTTATCACTTTGACGCGTATCTATGTTGAACTTGGCCAAGCGAAACATGGAGAAAAATGGAATGATTAGGGCTGTGAACGGAAGGAATTTAATAGAAGCATGAAAGGAATTGTTCACATCATAAGACAATGAAGCTAGCCAAGCCATGATTTGATTAAAGACAAAATACTTTTGTGTGTCCTCAACGGAGTTCGAAAGTTTTAAATCAATTAATGCGCTGTAATCAACGCCCAATACAATCATCACCATCATGAAGATTCCGGGAGCAACACCAAAGGAAACCACGTCGGCTAATGAATCCAATTGCTTTCCAAGTTCACCGCTCGTTTTCGTTAGCCTAGCGACAAATCCATCTGCGAAATCGGCAATAACCGAAAAGAATAAAAACATGGCAGCATAGTCCAATCTCCCACTTAAGGTGAAAATGATGGATACAATACCACAACATAAATTCGTTGCGGTGAGTAAATTCGCTAAACCAAACATGTGTTTTTTTGGGTAAATTTAGAATAATTCTGAAAGTAGTTTGTGTTCACATAGGGTGTTTTTCGGATAAAATCACAATTTTTACCGGAAATTAGCGTTACTGACACATGTTAAAATTCCAATTTTTTATTTCCTTGTCTTTTTTGTTGGCGAACGGATATTTCGCACAACAGACTTTGGCGCCTAAATATTCGAATGAATTCCTTTCTTTGGGTGTGGGTGCGGATGCCTTTTCGATGGGAAATGCGGTCGTGGCCAACACCGAAGGAGTAAATTCGACCTATTGGAATCCAGCCGGACTCATTCATCAAACAACAAAGATGGAGGCAAGTTTGATGCATTCTGAGTATTTTGCGGGTATCGCTAAGTACGACCATGCAGCATACAGTTATAAATTGGATGCAGATCGTGTTGTCGGGTTTTCGTTTTTGCGTTTTGGGGTGGATGATATCCCAAATACGACTCAACTCATTGATAATAATGGGGTCATTAATTACGACAACGTTCAACTTTTCACTGCGGGCGATTATGCATTCACAGGTTCTTACGCACAGCGTTTAAAAGTGAAAGGTATGAGCATTGGCGGTACGGCAAAAGTGATTTATAGAAACATTGGGGATTTTGCACATTCATGGGGTTTTGGATTGGATGCGGGTTGGCAATATCAGCTCCCGAAACACTGGAAATTTGGCGTGATGGCGAGGGATGTCACATCGACGTTCAATGCTTGGGTATTTGACTTGAGTCCAGAGGTACAAAGTGTGTTTTTAGCTACACAAAATGAACTTCCAAAAAATGGACTAGAATTAACCCTGCCTCGCTTTATTTTTGCCGCCTCGGGTAATATTGACCTTGGTAAAAAAGGACTGAATTTAAGCGGTGAAATCGATTTAGATATGACCACTGACGGAAAACGTAACGTACTGTTAAAAACGAACGCCGCATCTTTTGATCCTCACGCCGGACTTTGTCTATCGTATAAAAAAAGCATGAAGGTGCGTGCTGGTGTATCCAACATTCAGCAATTCACAAATTATGACCTCAGTACCTATTGGGGATTTCAACCGAATATTGGCGTTGGTGTGAAATTAAAAAACGTTCAATTGGATTACGCCTTCACGCGTTTGGGGGATGTTAAAACGAACTATTACACCCATGTTTTTTCCCTTCGGTTCCAATTTGGACAACGGGGTTAGAAGAATTTACAACTGAAAATCGCGGTATCATCCACGTAATTGAGTGGGCCTTTCCAATCCTCTAATTTTGAAAAGATGATGTTGTTCATGTCCTCCATTTTCAATGGAGAATAGGCTTGCACGTTTTTGATGAGGCGTTCTACTCCGAATTGTTCTCCTTCCTCGTTTTCTAATTCAACGACTCCATCGGTAAACAGCACAAACGTGGTGTTTGGATTTAAAACCAGTTTTCCAATTTTGATGCTCGGTAATTCATCCAGCATTCCTAAACCAATGCACCCGTCTTTGAGAAGCGTTACCTTTCTACCATTTAATAAAAATGGATGGTTGTGTCCCGCATTGACATACGTCATCTTTCGCGTATAAGCATTGTAATGAGCGAGGAAAAAAGTGATAAATTTTTCACCTTTTGCACTTTTCATTACGAGTTTATTCAGTTCTTCCATGAGAAAAGACATCTCAAACCGTTGGTATTTGAAAAGCGTACGAATTGTTGCTTGGAAATTGGCCATGAGCATCGCCGCGCTGATTCCTTTTCCGCTCACGTCACCAATACAGATGATGTATTCTTCATCCCCAAGAGGAATAAAGTCGTAATAATCACCTCCAATAGCATGCCTGGGAATGTACCGGCCAGATAAGTCCATTTTGCGATTGGAAGGAAGTTCCGATGGAAAAAGGAGCTTTTGCATTTCTGAGGCGACTTCCAGTTCTTTGGAAATCCGTTCTTTTATAATGTGCTGCTTGACCAAACGATGGTTTTCTACGGCAACAGATATGATGTTTGCTAAGGTTTGGGCGAAGGAAAAATGGGCGGGTTCTAAATAGTCTGTTTTTCCTAAAGTTGAAATCAATAAATAGGCGAGTGGTTTCCCTTGGTGACTTACAGGGATAACGGCTTGAAAATCTTTTAATAAATTGGAATTCGAAGATTCGACTAAAGTGATTTCTTTAAAACGTCCGAGTTCTGCTTGCATTAAGTCCAGGTCGATTCGTCCTTTAAACCCTACTTTAACCGGACAATGCCATTCTTCTTCTTTGATAAATAGCACGAAGCGATTAAAGCTCAACTGTTCTTTTAAAATGAACGAAAATAATTTAAATAAGGATTCAACAGGAAGGTTTGAATTAATGGCATTGGTAACCTCTAACAGGGAATGAAGACGATTGTCTTTCATCTCCAATTGTGTCAATAATTCGGTTCCAGTATTGAATCGCATCTTTAATTTTTTACTTG
>JBEEIV010000078.1:0-2950 GCA_041169645.1 Bacteroidota bacterium | reverse complement strand
CCTCTTTACCTTCTAAGGTTAGCACTTTATCTCCTGAACTCAGGTGGTATTTCTCTAAATAAGGATGGATGCTCAAGCCATGGGCTAAATCAACAGGTTTAATTTCCGGTTGGCCCCAAGTGAATAAAACACCGATGTAGATGATAAAACCTAATACCAGATTTACGACAACGCCGCCAATCATAATGATGAGTCTTTGCCATGCCTTTTTAGAACGAAATTCCCATTCTTGAGCCGGTTGTTTTAATTGCTCAGTGTCCATTGATTCATCGATCATTCCCGCAATTTTGACATATCCGCCAAGAGGAAGCCAACCAAAACCCCATTCGGTAGTTGAGGTGTCCTCTTCCCATTCCTTCGGTGTTTTTCTGGTAAACCATGCCGTTTTTGTTTTTCCATTCACTTTTTTACGACGGTAAATCGAAAACCAAGGATTAAAAAAGAGGTAAAATTTTTCAATACGGGTTTTGAATAACCTCGCTGGAATAAAATGACCAAATTCGTGTAAGGTTACTAATATGGCTAATGATAAAAATAATTGTGCTGCTTTAATCCAAAAATCCATGTTTCTTTATAATTGATGAACAAATATACGTTTATTCAGCCGAAGGATGCCTTCGGCAGACCTCCCTTTATCAATGTGCTTCCAACCAATTGAGGGCCAATTTCAACTCTACTTCCATTGGAACGGCGAGTTTTACCGCTTGTTCCATTGCTTCTTTCACCAAAGACTGCATCAGTGCTTCTTCTGAAATATGCACATCAAATACGAGTTCATCGTGTACTTGTAATATCATTTTCGACTTCACGCCTGCTTTTCTCATGGCTTTATCCACAGATATCATGGCCATTTTAATGATGTCTGCAGCAGACCCTTGAATCGGTGCATTAACGGCGTTTCTTTCGGCATAACCACGAACAACAGCATTCGCTGAATTGATATCTGGCAAATACCTTCTGCGCTTCATGATGGTTTCCACATATCCCAATTCTCTTGCTTGCGCAATCACATGATCCATGTATTTTTTAATCGTGCTATATTGCTCAAAATAAGCATCGATGATGCCTTTTGCTTCTGTACGTGAAATGGACAAATTCTGAGCCAACCCAAATGCGGATTGTCCATAAATAATTCCAAAATTCACTGCTTTTGCCGCACTTCTTTGCTCCCTAGTTACTTCTTCCAAGGTTGTATGAAAAACCTTTGCTGCCGTAGCCGCATGAATATCGTGTCCTTGCTGAAAGGCTTCAATCATATTCGGGTCCTCACTCAGTGCTGCAATGATGCGAAGTTCAATTTGAGAATAGTCAACCGCCATTAATTTAAACTCAGTGCTTCGCGCAACAAAAGCGCGGCGAATTTCCCTTCCTTTTGCGGAGCGGATCGGTATGTTCTGTAAGTTTGGGTTGTTCGAGCTCAAACGACCAGTTGCCGTAACGGTCTGCATGAAATTGGTATGTATTCTCCCATCCATAGGATCACACATAGTTGGAAGTGGATCTACGTATGTACTTTTTAATTTGCGAAGTTGGCGGTATTCCAAAATAAGTGGGATAATCGCGTGGTCGTGTTCATGTTTTTGAAGGATGTCCTCCGACGTTGCGTATTGACCAGTTTTCGTTTTTTTTGCTTTGCTAGAAATTTTGAGTTTTTCAAAAAGCACCTCTCCTAATTGTTTTGGTGAATCAATGTTAAAATCTTCTCCCGCAGCTTCCTTTATTTCAGCATCCAAACGAATGATGGTTTCATCCAATTCTTTCGAATAATCAATTAAAGCCGGAACATCAATAGAAATTCCTTCAAACTCCATATCCTTAAGGACTTTTACTAAGGGCATTTCCATGCGATAAAACAACTCATTCAAATGTGGCTTCTGGATTTCTGGTTCAAACAATTGTTTCAACTGAAACGTAATATCTGCATCTTCACATGCATAATCACAAATTTCTTCCGGTTTCAAGTCGCGCATGTTTCCTTGGCCCTTGCCTTTTTTTCCTATTAACGTTTCTATGGAAACAGGTTGGTAATTCAAATAAAACGTGGACAAGAAATCCATGCTTTGTTTTGCCTCTGGATTGATTAAGTAGTGTGCAATCATTGTATCAAAAAGCGGTTCTACTACATCGATGCCATAACGCTGCAAAACTTTTAAATCATATTTAATATTGTGCGCTATTTTTTCAATGGATGAGTCTTCGAAGAAAGGTTTAAATTCCTCTACTATTTTCTTGGCAGACTCAAAATCTGGCGGTACACTTACATAAAATGCTTCGCGTGCTTTGTAGGAAAACGAAAATCCCACCAAATCCGCATGAAGCGCATCAATATCTGTCGTTTCTGTATCGAAACAAACTTGAGTGTGTTTTAATAGGATTTCTAGTAATTCTTTGCGCTCCTCAGCTGTTGAAATCAAATGATAGCTTGGTCGCTCAGTGGCAATTGTTTTATAGTTGGCGGTTGGCGTAGATTCCTGAGGCTCAATCATGCTTTGCATCCCAAACAAATCCAACTGCGAAGTATCTACCGAAGGCTTAACTGTAGGTGTATTTGTTGCTGTTATGACAATCTCTTCCCCTATGACGCGTTTTGCCAAGGTGCGAAATTCCAGTTCAGTAAATATTTCCAACACTTTTTCTGAATCCACATCACACATGCGTAAAGCGTCCTCATTAAATTCCACGTCCACATCGCAAATAATGGTTGCAAGCATTTTTGAAATACGGCCTTGTTCTGCAAAATTGATGACGTTTTCTTGTTGTTTTCCTTTCAATTCATGTGCATGATCGATCAGATTTTCCACCGAACCATATTTTGCGATGAGCGTTTTAGCTGTTTTCTCACCAATTCCCGGAATACCTGGAATATTATCTGAAGCATCACCCCATAATCCTAAAATATCAATGACTTGTTCGGGTCTTTCTACCTCAAATTTTTCACGGACTTCTTTGA
>JBEEIV010000077.1:0-3628 GCA_041169645.1 Bacteroidota bacterium | reverse complement strand
ACTTCATTTTTTTGAACCTCTTTCGATAAATTCACTTGACGTTGATCCCGCTCCAATTCATTTTTTCGTTCAATGATTGTTCCTTCCGACTTGAACGTTTGCATTTCTTGATCGGTTAAGCCTTTGTTGATGTCATCTACCGTTTTGGAAAAATGGTTCTGGTAATCAAAAACATTCTTAATTTCCTGCATTTGTTCTTGAGGCCGTTCTTTTGAATCATTCACAGATTGACTTAAGTCGTTAAATGCTTGATCCGGATTGCCATTGACACGTTCACCTGGGGCCTTCAATTGCTTGCCTTTTGCCACATCCTCTTTTTCCGTTTTGACCGGCTCAACCGTTGTTACTTTTACTACGGAAAATGCCTGCAATGAATCGATCGTTTTTTGAAGTTGAGGTAATTCAGTTGCTGGCAAGTATGCCGTTTGAAGCGCAGCATTTGTTTGAACAGCTTTCAATTCCTTCAAGGCTTGTTCATTATTCTTAGATTTAACCGTAGCATATGCTACTTTGCGATCTTTATAGTATTGCTCCATTTTGGCAATCTTATCATTCAATTCAATGACGGATGGTTCCGTAGAACGGCTTTTCATTGGGGTTGAATTTAAAATTTCTTTTGCTTTCGCATAGCCAGATGGACCTTTTAAAAAATTATCATTTGCCTTTTGTAATTGATCCTTGTATACTTGGTCTTGCGAATTTTTCCAATCCGTAACCTTTTTCATTCCTGTTTGCAGTTCTTTAGAGTATTGATCAATCAACGACTGCTTCTTAAATAAGGCGATTTCAGCGTCTGCTTTCTTATACATGTCAATAGACGGATCATATTTTTTTTGAGTGTATAAATCTGCTGCTTGTTTCAGTAATTTTTTAACCTCTTTTTCCGTTTCAATATCTTTCTGAATATTTTTAACTTTAGTGATCTCTGCTTCAACTAAATCTTTTTGTGCTGGTTGTAATTTAAGCGCTTCATTGTACTTTGCAATCGCCTCGGGATATTTTTTTGAATTCACCAAAACTAATGCGGCTTGCATGGCTTTGTCGTATTCTTGTTTATTGGTTGCATTTTTCTTTTCATCATTGATGAATGCTGTTGTTTTTGCTAATTTATCTAGGATATAAGGATCCTTTGGAATTTGTTGATCAGCCAATTTATAATTTCGCTCCGCTTCTGTCCAGTTTTTAGCATTGAAAGCGACATCCCCCTCTGCTTTAAATTCTTCAAATGCCTTTTTACGTTTCGCTTCGTTCGCATTGATTTGAATGATGGTTTCTACTGATTTTTTCTTTTGAAGGATACCAGCATCCAATGGAGAAACGACTAGCGCCGAATCATAATAGCTTACTGCTTTATCAAATTCTTTTTGACTTACCGCAAGATCTGCAGCAGAAACGTAAGCTGCCGTTTTTTGATTATCAGCAGCGATTTTATACAGACCTGAAACCTTAGTGTCCATTTCTGTCTTCACTTGCTCATCAGCAACAAGTTTATACGCAGTTTGATCCCAAACAAACTTTTCAGCATAATTTTCCTTCGTAAATGCAAGATCTACATTCGGACGAATTTGATATACGTGTAAAGGGAGGTTCGTGGCCAATTTGAGTGCATCCTGTGATGTGGATTTAGGCACTAACGTTTTTAAGTCGAAGGATATTTTTTTGGTCATGTATCCTGTATTCGCTACTACCACGGCGATCAACTGAGTTGGATTTACCTTGGCTGAAACATAGTATTTTCCTTTATCATCTGAAATGACGCGCGAAATCGAAACACCATTTTGAATAACATTTACCGTAGCACCAATTAATTTTTGTCCACCGTCAAAATCCTGAACGGTACCCTCCAAAGAAACAAATACCATTGTTTGTCCAATCACCATTGATTGAAACCCAATAAACAGAAGAAAAATAAAGAGTCTATTCATAGCCATCGCATTAAAACAAAGCATAGTATCAACGTAAAACCATACTTTTGTTTCAACAACAAATTTGCTAAAAATTAACGAGCTAAAAAAATGCTTCCTTTTTCTAAGTTAAGTTTCTGGGAACGATCCGTTTATACTGAAGGAATTGACTTCCTAATCATCGGGGCTGGAATTGTTGGAATGACTACCGCACTTCACCTGCGAAAGGCACATCCAAAAGCAAAAATTTGCCTACTTGAAAGAGCTTATTTACCAACAGGAGCAAGCACGAAAAACGCAGGATTTACGTGTTTTGGCAGTCCGACAGAGTTGTTCGATGATTTATCCAAAATGAAAGAAGAAACTGTTTGGGAAACAGTGGCAATGCGATTGGAAGGACTCACTGAATTACTTTCAATCGTGGATGCACAGCGCATTGATCATCATGCTTGTGGCTCTTGGGATCTAATCAGCACGAACGAAAAACCGATACCTGAATCATTTCTTGCATACCTAAATGAAAAGATCTTTCAAATCAATGGTCAAGTGGATACGTATTCCTTGGATGAAGCGATCATTTCCAAATCGGGATTCCAAGGCATAAAGAGTGCGTTTCGAAACAGACTGGAAGGATCCATTCATACGGGAAAATTAATTACTGAATTACATCGTCAATGTGTTTCGGAGGAAATACTTTTTTTATTTGGAATCAACGCAGTCCATTTTGAACAGCAGCACACAGGCGTCCTGATCGAAACTTCAGCGGGCGAGTTATCAGCTGCTAATTTGATAGTTTGCACGAATGCATTTGCGAAAGATCATTTACCAGACATAAAGCCTGCGCGCGCACAAGTGTTAATCACAAAACCGATCAAGGACCTATCTATTCGAGGTACCTTTCACATGGAAGCAGGTTACTACTATTTCCGAAATGTTGGGAATCGCATCCTATTTGGCGGTGGACGAAACTTAGATTTCTCAGGAGAAACAACTACCTCATTTGAAACCAGTGAATTGATTCAAAATAAGCTGGAGGAACTGCTTCGAACGCGTATTTTACCACATACCACGTTTGAAACGGATTATGCATGGTCCGGAATCATGGCTGTTGGTTCAGAAAAGAAACCGATTATTGAAAAAACGAACAAAAACATTGCTTTTGGTGTTCGTATGGGAGGAATGGGCGTTGCCATTGGTGCGTCTGTTGGAAAAAAACTATCAAACCTATTTTTGTGAGTCAACCCGAAGGAAAAAAAGCATTTGTCAACCCGATAGACCCGGATAAAATAACCGAAAATCCGCATTCACTGGAATATGCGCATCATGCTGGATCAGCCATTATAAAACCAGAAGATCAAGGGAAAATTAAGGGGCGAGCAATGAGTGCGATGGAGCACCAAACGGACATGCAATTGGCTCAGTTATATGAACAAATGCAGTTGTTGGCATCACAAGCGAAAAAACTGAATGAACGCAAAGAAATTTCACACTTCATTTATCAATGTGAAATGCGTTTCGAGCCTTTCATTAATCACACTTACCACTTGTACAAGCGAGCAAATGGGAAGTTTCTTTTATCTTTGGTCGGACCAACACAATGGGGTAAATCTGGACAAGACCTCCTTTTTTATGCCACAGTAAAATTACTTGCTGATCATACTTGGGATATCATTGAGCGAAACCCCGAAGTTGAATTCAACGTGTAAAAACCCATTCCGTCTCCG
>JBEEIV010000076.1:0-19082 GCA_041169645.1 Bacteroidota bacterium | reverse complement strand
AAAACATCGCTGAGGACATAACCCATGGAATCACCTCCATTTAATTTAACCTTTACCAGGTTTAAAAGATCCGTTTGTAAGCGATGCATCGTTAAAATTTATAAAACCAAGTACACATTGGAATTGGAAAAGAATAGCGCCTAGTACTCACCTCGTTATTCATTTCTTCGTTTATTTTACCTACCATTCCGGCCAACGAAACTTGAAAGGCTTTGTTTTCTGTCTTTTGGAAACGCATTCCAGGCATAATGAGTGCGTTCACAGAGCTAGTAGTTTTTACGGTTGTTTGAATGGGTCCAACTTCTGTGTGCGTTGGGAATCCAGAAGGGTCGTATATGTAGGTCACTGATTGCGTCCGAATATCTTCTACCCTATTCCCAAATACAAACATCATATCGAGCACAAAGTTGGCTTTTTTACCAACGGATGTTATTCCCGCAAGTCCAATGATCGGTGCCTTCGTAAGAGGGGTTTTAAAATTCACAGGTGTCAAGGGTGCGTAATCCCAATACCCATTATTGAGAACGATTGGATAATTTCCTGGCTCATACATTTGTTCACCCGAACGAATCCCTGTGTTCAAATAGGAATAACCTACGGAGAGTGTCATGTTGTTTTTGCGATCGCCATAGGTCGCCATGGCCCAATGGAGTCCACCAAATCCTCTGCCTTGGTTCAAGTAACCAGCACTTCCAAGTAGTGTTCCAAAACCAAAATTCAATTTTTCATTTTTCGTTGGAACCGTGTATTTCATGGCTAGGGCTATAGGACTTGCAATCCAGGAAGCCATTACTCCAAGCGAAAATCTTTTGGATACGGAAAAATGAACTTCCGGTCCGTATAAATTAATGAGTGCATAATTGTCTTTCTTCTCAATCGGAAAGGCATTCGTACTAAACTGGTAACGTGTGGTAAACACACCGGTTCCTCTGTATTCATTGTTTTTTATATCCTGATCTGGCCGTATCAACAATGTAATGGATTGAATGTCCGATTTTGGAATGTAAATTTTTCCAAGCAACGTGGTTTCTATTAAAACTTCTCGTCCATCATCATTTAGGATTTTTCCGATGTATTCCTGGTTGTTGAATTTAAGCACACGGTAAATGGATGTATCAGATTGAGTCACTTGAGCCGAAATTTCGTTTAATTGAACTAATGCAAAGAGCAATGTGATGAGTGCAACTACTTTTTTCATGGTATGTGTTTTAACAAAAATAAGGTTTATTCTTCTTCGGAATAAGTCCGATGTACCCGAGGTGAGATAGATGTAAGTATTTCATATGGAATGGTATGGCAACTTTGAGCAAAGTCCTCAATCGGTTGATTTGGTCCAATAATTTCAACAACCGTCTTTGAATCAACAGTGAGTTCTCCGAGATCCACCATGATCATGTCCATACATACTCTGCCAACAACTGGACAGCGCATGTTTTGAATGTATACAGCTCCCGCTCCGTTGCTCAATTCCCGCTTAAATCCATCCGCATAACCGATTGGAATAATCCCAATCCGCATGTCTTTTTCCGCGACGAATGAACGTCCATACCCAACTGATTCCCCAGCCAAAATGGTTTTCACTTGAGATACGCTACTAGTCCAAAGGATAACAGGTTTCAGTCGTTTGGAAAGTTGTTGATTGGAACTTAATCCAAATAAGCCAATCCCCATTCGAACCATGTCGAATTGCGCAGATGCGTAATGAGCAATTCCCTCGGAATTCAATATATGGCGGAAAAAAGGATAGGAAATGTGTGCTTCAATTTTTTGACATACCTCATCGAAAAGTTGAAGTTGATTTTGCGTAAAAATGGAATTTGCTTGATCTGCATCTGCCAAATGGCTATAGACACTTTTCACCATTACTTCGGGTTGAGAAGCCAAAATTTCGATTAATTGTTGCACCTCGCTTGGATGAAAACCAAGTCTTTTCATTCCCGTGTCCATTTTTATGTGAATAGGAAACGCTGTTCTATCTTGTGCGATTAATACTTTCAGCAATTCATCCAATTGCTTAAAGTCGTAGATTGCTGGTTCAAGATCATCTTGAACACACGTTTCCATTCCTTCTTCTTCAGCATTCATCACTAAAATTGGCGTTTGGATGCCTGCTTTGCGTAACTCATGTCCTTCATCCGAATAGGCCACACCAAAATAATGAATGCCTTGCTTTTCCAAATATGTGGCTAACGTTGTCAGCCCAACGCCATATGACTGCGCCTTCACCATTGCCAGCATTTTTGTATCCTGTTGAAGCAGGGATTTATACTGATACAAGTTATGTTTCAATGCAGAAAGGTTGTAGGATAATTGCGTTTTATGTTGCTTATACTTTAAGCGATTTGCCAGACGCTGCATGTAACGCGCGCCTTTGACCAAAACAACCGAATTATTCAGCTCTATGTTCAGCTCTTGATTCTCCAATAAAAAATGAACCTCATCAACTTGGTATTCTTGACAGAAGCGATTCAAGGCTTCCTTTAAATGGTTGTTTTCCGTGGTTAATCCAATCAATACGATGCGGCGTTTTGATCCTGATATTGAAAGTTGGTAGGACAAAGAGCTTTTAAACGCTTCTTGGTCCATGGTGTAGGTATCATTGATAATCAAAGAGGAGGAAATCCCCTCGAAGGTCTCTAAACGCATGGCTAGATGCGGGAGAGATTTAATGCGTTTTTCGTCGACATTGGTCCACTTTTGAGCGACATTGATTGCTAGATTTGCTTGTTGCAGGCTAATTTCATCTTGAAATGGAATGAGTCCATCATACGTTTTTTCCGTTAAGACATATTCAAACCTAATATCCCTTGGAAGTGCCACAAGATTCGAAACAAAAACGGATTCTATCTGATTAAAAATGGAACACAGCTCATGTTGATAGGACTCAAAACTGGAAAATTCGCTACAATGTGTTGTAAGCAGATTGGTTAAAATCCCATGTGTTGGGCGCACCATATCAGCGAGTTTTTGCATTTCCCCTGGTTTGGTTGCCGCTACTTCAATCAAAGCCAAATCTGCCTTCATTGGAAGGTTTAAAATGGATAATGCCACTCCGAGTTGCGAATTATAACTTTTTGGACTGCGGTAGACTTGAATTTTACCTGATAACAAATGATACAGCCATTCTTTCACGGTTGTTTTCCCCAAACTTCCGGCGATTGCCACAATTGGATAGGTCAATTGATTACGGTGGTAGTGCGCCAATTTTTGAAGGGCATCTAGCACATTCGTTACCACAATATAACTCGCATCGGGCAACGCTTCCGCGGGGGTATTTTCTATGACAAAAATGCGGACACCTTTGGCATAAGCCTCAGGAATAAAATCATGTCCATTTCGAAACGTACCCGCTAGCGCAAAAAAGACCAATCCGTGAATTGGGTATATTTTTCTTGAATCATAGACCACCTCTTGAATCAAACCATGATACGGATTGCCTTGCGTCTTTCCTTCCAACAGTTCGGACAGGTCCTGATATGTCAATGCTAATTTCACTTATTTCTGATGGTAACACGTTCGACAAAGGGGACGGTATTTCTCCACAGCACCAACCAAGACCTGTTCGGTTTGTTGCACCGTTCGTTGCGAAAATTGCGCTAAGTTTCCACAGGAAACACAAATGGCATGGACTTTTGTAACATACTCAGCTACGGACATCAACTGTGGCATTGGACCGAACGCTACACCTTGATAGTCCATGTCCAAGCCGGCAAGGATGACTCGTACACCTTTATTAGCTAATTCATTACAAACGTGTATGATGTCGTTATCGAAGAATTGTGCTTCGTCAATCGCTACTACTTTTTGATTTGACCAGTTAGATAGAATCTCCTTGGAATTGTTCACAATAACTGCCTCAAAAGAACTTCCCTTATGACTTACGACGTGATTCTCACTAAATCGATTGTCTACTTTAGGTTTGAATAGAATTAATGCTTGATTGGCAAATTCGGCACGTCGAATGCGTCGAATAAGTTCTTCCGTTTTACCAGAGAACATCGATCCGCAGATTACTTCTATCCACCCATTGCTTCTACCATCTACCGGAAATTGTTCTAAAAACATAAACGCATCATTGTTAACATTTATTTCAAAAGAAATGGCTGTAAAACGTTGTATCAATCAGCATGTTTTCTAATTTTGATTGCGCAACGTTACAATTCCTCTCATGAATTGATAACGAAGTTAGTAACTTAAATGAAAAGTCCGAAAAAAGCATGCCCTTATGATGAAAACTATCTTATCAAATTTGTCACAAAAACTTTCCCAATTGGAAGCTGGGGATTTATCTCAAGCGGAAATGGAAAACTTGGTGGAAGATGCCAAAGAATTATATGAGCGTTTGGTGGTGTTGCGGTACAAAATTTATGAAACCAATGTACTTGGTCCAAAAGTAGAACCAGAACCTGTTATCTCCGCGCACATCGATGCCATTTCAGCGGAAACTGCGAATCCGTCATTTGACTTATTCGAGTTAAATGCTGAACAAGAAGAAGTAGTGTTAGAAACGGAAACTTCTACGGAAGTTGAAATGGAGGTCATGGACGAGGAAGCGGAAGAAAACATCTTTGAGATGGTAGAAAATCCAAGGGAATCCGAAGAGGAAGAAGAGGAGCCAGCGTCGATGATAGAATTGCCACTTGAAAACTCAATCGATGACACAGAAATTCAATCTGAACTTGAATCGCCTATGCCAGCGGAAGTTCCGGATTTCATCGAAACTCATGAAGCGCCCTTGGCTGAACCGAAAGTTAGTGAGCCTGAATTAGCTCCATCTACGCAAGGAAATGTATTGGATCAAATCGAAGACCTTGATTCAACATCGATAAATAGTGCTTGGATTTTACAAATCGAGCAGAGTATTCGAGCTGATCGATCCGTATTTCCACTTGACACCTTAATTGGTTCCTTTTCATTGAATGAAAAATTGCAATTCATCAATGAACTATTCGAAGGTTCGAGTGATGCATTTTCAACAGCAACAAAAAAACTAGATGCATTGGAAAGCATGAAAGAGGCGCGTGCACAACTTTCATCGTATGCGACTGATCATAAGTGGGATTTAGATTCCGAAATTGTAGAAGACTTTATTTTTAAAATTTGTCGTCGATATGCGGCATCTGCTTCTTAGTCTCTGTTTTTCTGCCACTGTTTTCGGGCAAAGTGAACAGGTAAAATCATACATTCAAACCCTATGTTCGCCTGATTTTCATGGAAGGGGTTATGTAAATGGTGGTGACTCTATTGCTGCTCAGTTCATTGCTAAAAACTTCCATGACATCGGATTAAAGCCCATCGATAAAGGTTATTTTCAAACCTTTGAATTCCCTGTACAATCATTTCCCGGTGCTTGCGAATTAAAAATGGATGGAGAAGTATTGATTCCGGGTATTCATTATCTGGTAGCTCCAAACTCAGGTCCATCCTGTGAAACAAGTGCGTGTCAATCTGGAAAAAATTATAACGTCGTAACGTGCGACATTGAACGTCTTTACACATCCACTTCCTCTTTTTATCCGTGTCCAGAAAATGTGATTTTGACCGTTCGTTCGTTTGGATTGAGTCCGGATAGTTTGAAAGTCATTAAAGCACGCATAAAGGCGTTAAGTGCTTTTGCTCCTGTAATAGAAGTCACCAATGAAAAATTCACCTGGTCCGTGAGTCAAACAGTAAATGCTTATCCGTTTATTCAAGTGCAAGACTCCGTATTTCGACGCATGAATGAGGGAAGAGTAGATTTGCACCTCGAAACGCGATTGATCCAGCATCATGAGGCAAATAATGTGATTGGACTTATCCCTGCAAAAAAGGGATCCAAAAGAAAGCCGTATGTATTGCTAACTGCCCACTACGATCACTTAGGAAGAATGGGGCAGCAAACGTATTTTCCTGGGGCAAATGACAACGCCAGCGGGAATGGAATGATCTTATCCATTGCACAAGCGCTGGTAAAAAATCCTTTAAAAGAGTATAATGTCTTGGTTATTGCATTCGCAGGTGAGGAAATCGGATTGTTGGGTTCAAAATATTTTGTGGAGCATCCACTCATTCCACTCAAAAACATTCGATTCGTACTCAACTTAGACATCATGGGAAGTGGAGAGGAAGGCATCACATGTGTGAATGCTACCCTTTTTAAAGAGGAATTTTCGCGATTGATTGCACTCAATGAAACAGCTCATTTTTTACCATTGATCAAACAACGAGGACCAGCTGCAAATTCAGACCACTATTTCTTCACCGAGGCTGGTGTTCCTGCATTTTTCATTTATACCATGGGACCAAATAAAAATTACCATGATGTATATGATCGATTCGAAGCATTGAGTTTCGATAAATTCAACGCGATTCAAAAACTACTTTTGGACTTCATCCGCGGTTTTTAATTGACGCGCAATGAATAGGGTTTGAGCGAAGATGATGCTTAATGCAAGTCCTAGAAGATGCACCACAATGGATGTAGATTGATTGGTGTAAATCAACGCAAGAGAAATAGATAAGAAAGAAAGTAATTGAACGGTGATCATGATGAGTAGTCGAAACGTGTTCGCTACCGGGTCATTTTTTTTATTCCAATACAGAATGAAAAGACCTACAAGGGAAATAAATCCAGCTGAGCCGATGCAAAAGAAGGAATCGCTAGAAGGTAATCCAGACCAAGGCGTTTTGGTGAAAATTAAAAAGACTACGAAAAGCGCAGCATAGGTTAAACTTAATTTCAATGCAGGCTTACTCATGATCGTGCTTATTGATTTCCATTACCTCTCGAATGACAAGGTATAATCCGGTAGCCACACCGATTAAGCCTAAGGCAATAGTCCACCAAGGTGTTTTTAACTGAAATTTTTGGTCTAAGAAATATCCTAGGTATGTAAACGAGGTAATCACTCCAGCCATTTGAAGACCGGCACTCGTTAAACGCAAATAAGGAGAAAGTTTTTGTTTCTTGTTTTCTTTTCGATTATTCATCGAATTCAAAATCAGTTTTCACACTTGTGTTTGAAATCGGAGATTTCATTACACAAGCTCCTTCAAAGAAAGCACCTTCTTCGATATTCAATTTCAAGGTTTGAATGTCCCCATTGATGCGAGCGGTTGAGCGCAAAACCAGTAAGTTTTCAATGGTCAATTCTCCGTCCATTGCTCCATCGATTTCAGCATTCACACACACCAAATTTCCTTTGATTTTTCCAGATGTTCCAACAAACACTTTTCCAGAACAGGAAACATTACCAATGATTTCGCCTTCAATTAATAAATTTGCATCAGAAATGATGTCGCCAGTAATTTCTGTACCAGACAAAATTTTATTTAAACGATCACTTTGATCGTGTGTTGAATTTCCACCAAATAACTCTTTTCTTAACATAACGGGCTAATAATTATCGTCGTAAAATACTTTATAATCATCAAATTTCGACGTTTCTATTAACTTTTTCAAATTTTCTTGATTAATTATGTAAATTTTATTGTTTTGGAAGTCATCTAAGTACTCAAATCCAGCTTTATAGGCGTTAATGTATTCGTTTGCAATCTTTGCAGTTTGGAACTCCTGAACGAGGATAAAGTTTGTTTCATCTAAGGTCATTTTCTGCGAGACCTTTACTTTGGCAAGTTTAAATCCTTTACCAGAAAAATCAGAAATAGCGTTTCGTGCATCTTCAATATCCTCATCAGTATCCAATAATACAATGACATACTGGATCGCATTTGGCACATCCACGAAAATGGATTTCTTTTCAAAATTCACTGGTACAGACTTAGAATATCCATTTTTAATAATCGCCAACATTTCTTTTGCTCGAGTTGCTTGATCTGATTTTGGTTTCTCCTCTATAATGCGGTTTAAGCGAGGGATTAAGTCTTGTTTATTCTCATTTAACTGTCCGAAAGCCAACGCATTTAACAACATATATTCAGCCCTGTAAGCATTGGACAAATCATTGTCCACAATTGCTTGCGTTTCAGCGAGAACTTGGGTAAAACTTTCTTGATTGTATTTTTCCAGTAATTTGAGGTAATTCTGTTGGTCTTTGAGGGCACTTTCTTTTTGTTTTACATAAAAATCAGGATCTCTAAAATAGTTCGCCGCATCCGAGTTTGGATAGTTCTTCAAGATGTGATTTTTATAGGTAGTAGCTTGTTCCGTTCCCTCATTCAATTTATACAATTGAAAGGCTGCAGATAAGTCCGTTAAATTCGTTTTGTTTTTATCCAAAATTGCCTGAAACTGACTTGCTGCGAGCTCTAATTCCCCAAGAACTTCTTTGTACAATACCCCTGCGCTGTAAAGTGCTTCAAATAGTCGTTCTTCTGATTGAGCGAAAGCCGTATCAGACAATGGAATATTTTTCAATAAGGATTCGATAGAAAGGGTGTCGTTGGCTACTGGCGTATCCACAGCTAGCGCTGTAGAATCTTCTGGACTTGCGTTAAGCGTGTTATTCATCACTATTTTTTCACTTCTTCTCCAGTCATCCTCATTTTCACGTTGTCCCCACAGTTTGCGAAATTCATTATACCCATCCTCTCGCAGTTTTGGGTTATTGAATATGAACTTATTTGCGTTATTAACGACGGTAGTGGTGGCTTGGTTTTGTTGAAGTGCTAGCAGTTTTGCCGCTTCTTGTTCTTTTCTACGTTGTTGTTCACGCTTGATGTCCTTCAGCGTTTCTTTTAAGAAATCTGCCCGATCTTTTTCACTCATTTTCGCGATGCGCTGAACGGAGTCCTCAAAATTTGCTGTTTCAATCGCCTTAACTAAATCCGCCAATTTGATTGCCTTATTTTTTACAAGGTCTCCATTGGGATAATCCTCATTAATAAATCGCGCACTTGAATCGTAATATTTCTGAGCGGAAACATAGTCTTTTGTGGAAAATGATAAGTCACCTAACTTTTCGTAAGACATCGCCTTTTGTCTTTTATTCGTAGTCGAGAAAAAGGCAGACTCGGTTAAATATGATTTAGCCTTCTCTTGATTTGACCGATTTAGTTCTACCATAGCCATGGAGTAATAAATTTGGTCTTTGAATCCAGCGTTCTTTGCATCTTTCAACATTCGCTTCAGGTCCTTAGCCAATCGATCACCCCCCCCAACTACTGCCCTATTCAAACGGGCATTGAAAGAAATGTCGAAAGGAGCGGCTGCCTTCATTGCCTTTGAAAAACATTTTTCCGCTTCGGGCAATTGATTCCCTTGTTGATACAACTGAGCAAGAATGTAATTCAATCGTGCTTTTTCTTTGGCGTTTTTACATTTGTCAATGGCGAGAACCAAACCATTGATGGCCTCTTCAAAATCGTTTCTTTTCAGGGATAAATCCGCATAGGTTTTATGAATTTCAAATTGAAGACTGGTCTTCATCATGGGTGCTTCGCTCTTTTCCTTCCTTTTGATGAAAGGAATATAATCCTTGAAGGATTTTTTCTTTTGCAACTGAGCGATTTCGTTTAACCCATCGAGAATCAATTTCGCATCTGCAAATTTCCGTTGTTCAATGTAAATTTTAGCAATCCAAAGTTCGGCTGCATAGGTGGATGGATCTTTGGCGAAAAACCGTTTCACAAATTGAAAATTACTCAAGGCCCGATCGTAATCTCTTCGGTAGAACAATGCTTGTCCTACAGTTAACCACGTTTCATCTATCCAGGTATTGTACTCTGCTTGTTTGTAATACATGTTCTCAGCGCTCGGCATGCTATGGTTCAAAATAACCTTTGAGCATTTGGAAACTGCCGTATCGATGGCAGGTATCATTCCTTTCACTTCGCTTTCATTTGGAAGTGGATTAATTGGTAAAATACCATAGAAATCATCTTTACGACTTCCGTAATACGTTTTCAAGGAAACCCTCAATAATTCTTGGGCGTTGAAGTGGCCGTTGTATTTGGCCGTTGTAGAATGATACGTTCTATTCACAAAAGTGTTGGACTCGGTAGAACAAGCTCCCAATAGAAAGAGAACAAAGATCAAAGAGAAACAACGCGCGTAGAATTTGAACATATATGGATTAACCAGACTAATATAACTGAAAATGCCGGATTTTATTTTGTGTTAAGCAATATTTGTAAAGACTTGTTGAATATCGTCGTCATCTTCGATTTTATCGAGCATTTTCTCAATGTCAACCAACTGTTCTTCGCTAAAATCAACTGGTGTAGTTGGGATGCGTTTTAAACTTGATTTTTGAACCTCAATTTGCATGTCTTCTAATGCTTTGGCGATTGTACCAAAGGAAGTGTAATCACCGTATACGATGATCATCTCATCTTCTATTTCGATTTCTTCACATCCTGCATCAATCAATTCCAATTCCAACATTTCAGGATCCATTTCTGGTGTTTTCGCGATTTCAAAAACACTTTTTCGGGCAAACATGAATTCCATGGATCCATTTGGAACGACCATCCCTCCTGCTTTATTAAAATAGGACTTTACGTTTGCAACCGTGCGCGTTGGATTGTCCGTAGCACATTCTACGTAAACCAAAACTCCGTGAGGACCTTTTCCTTCATAATTCACTTCCGTAAAAGAAGCGATGTCTTTTTGAGCTGCCCGTTTGATTGCAGATTCAATGTTGTCCTTTGGCATATTCTCCGACTTCGCATTTTGAATGGCTGTTCTCAACTTCGCATTGGTTGCTGGATCCATTCCTCCTTCTTTGGCTGCCATAGTAATGGCTTTACCCAATTTCGGGAACATTTTAGACATTTTGTCCCAACGTTTTTCTTTTGCTGCGCGGCGGTATTCAAAGGCTCTTCCCATAATTTCAATAATTTAGGCAAAAGTAAGGAATTCAGAAGGAAATTTCAAGTCGGACATGACTACTTTCATGGCATAACTATGACAAGCTAATTGATGGGGTTTGAAAAGAAGAACATAGGTGAGAATAAATGTCAATCACAAAATTGTTTAATTTTAGCTCAGTTTCAATACCCATAAAAAATGAAATGGACCTTTTTGCTTTTTGCTTTTACATTTTTCGCTTCAATCAATGCACAGAACTGGTCTCCTGTTGGAGCTAATTGGAAATATAGTTGCTACGGTTTTTTTCCAGGATACGTAGACGTATCATACACTGGTGATACGGTAATTGATGGGCAAGCGGCAAAAATACTGAGTAAAACATTCCACGGCATGGATTGGAGCATGTCAATTGTCAGTAGTGCGATTGGATCAGATTACACCTATGAAAACAATGGAACCGTTTTCATTCGCTATCAAAATCAATGGGATACGTTGTATGATTTCAATGCTCAAGTTGGCGAGAATTGGCGCATGGCAAAACAACCCATTACGAATGTATGTCCGCTAAATAGTCGTTTAAAAGTAATCGCAACAGGAAATACAACCATCCATAATGAACTCAGGAAATACCTTGTTGTAGACTTCTGCAACCCAGACTTGAGTACCTTGGGAATAAAAGATACGATTGTTGAGAACATCGGTTTCTTGGACTCGTATTTTTTGCCATATGACCAATTTGACGGTTGGGTCGATGGAAATGAAGGTGGTCCTTTGCGGTGTTACACGGATAACAATTTTCCGACCTATGCACCACATTTTACAGAAGCATGTGATTTCATTGTCGGAATGGAAGAGATTGCTTTAAATTCAAGGTTGCTTATTTACCCAAATCCCGTCATCGATGAGATCCATCTCACTCAAGGTGATGTGGAGAAATTTGTGCAGTATGCGATTTATTCCTTGGATGGGATGTTGCACGATTCAGGCACTCTAAAAACACCTATCAGCGTCCATCACTTAGACCCAGGAAACTATCTTTTGGAGGTGTCCAATTCAACGCAAAAACAATTCGCTAAAATCGTGAAAGCGCATTAGGCTAGTATTTGTCCAATGTAGTTTAATATTGGTTCTTTACCGAAACCGGATGTTGCGGATGTGGTAAAAACAGGTGGTAACTCTTCCCAATATTTCAACATTTCCTTTTTATACTTTGCCAAATTCTTTTGAAGGGCAGTACTCGAAAGTTTATCTATCTTGGTGAAGACCATAGAGAATGGAAGGCTTTTTTCACCACACCAATTCATGAATTCCAAATCAATTTTTTGGGGTTCAAGCCGGGCATCGAGTAGGACGAAAATATTTTCCAATTCCTTTCTTTTTGTCAAATAATCTGAAATGAACTTTTCCCAATTATTGCGTTTGGTTTTCGAAACTTTTGCGTAACCATATCCTGGCAAGTCAACCAAATACCAATTGTCATTGATGACAAAATGATTAATCAATTGGGTTTTACCCGGAGTTGAGGATGTTTTTGCCAAGTTCTTTTTTCCCGTTAACATATTGATCAAGGAAGACTTTCCCACATTTGATCGACCAATGAAAGCAAATTCTGGTTTACCATCAGTTGGACATTTGGCGATTTCCGTATTGGAAATAAGAAAGGTAGCATCTTTAATTATCATGAGACAAAGGTACTTCAATAAAAATATTTTATATCACTTTGAACAAAGTTTGTCTTTGTGTGTTACAAGAAACCGAAACAGCCATGGCAGAATATAAAATCAAAGACATCGAAATCCTTACAGGGATTAAAGCTCACACCATCCGAATATGGGAGAAAAGGTATGGTATATTGATTCCTGAACGCACGGATACTCAAATTCGCACCTATACAGACCAAGATTTATCTTACTTGCTGAACATCAGTTTGCTAAATAAAAATGGACATAAGATTTCCCGCATTGCTGAATTAAAGAAAGAAGAAATTCACCAACTTGTTTGGGAAATTAAAATGAGCCGAAACATTGATTTCACTGAGGAAAAATTAATCCTTGCTTTGTTGCATTCGGACGAACAATTGTTTACAGAAACCTTACAAATCGTCATTGACGAAAAAGGATTAGAAAGAACATTTAGTGAAGACTTGATTCCATTTTTGGATCGCATCGGCGTGATGTGGCTTGTGAATAGTATTAGTGCTGCTCAAGAACATTTTATTTCCAACCTCATCCGACAAAAAATCATTTCCGAAATAGACAAACAACCTATTCCAACAAATAAGTCTTTTCCAATTATGTTGTATTTGCCTGAGCATGATTGGCATGAAATCGGTTTACTATTTTACCAATATCTGTTAAGAAGCAAAGGATTTCATACAGTGTACTTAGGTCAAAGTTTGCCGTACGATTCGCTATTGGATTGTATCGAGCGCATTCAACCAAAAGCCATCATCAGTAGTTGGCTTACAGCAATCGATAAACCGTTTTTATTGACGTATTTTAAGCAATTAAAAAAGGATGCGCCGAATGCTGAGCTCTTTGCTGGAGGCGCCCAAATCAACTTACACTCTTTGGATTTAAAAGGGTATGTGACCGAAATAAAAAATGCTGAATCACTTCTATCGCATTTTGTTAAATCACAAAATTGATGATTCGACCAGGAACGATGATTGTCTTTTTAGGGGTATTTCCTTCTAGATACTTCTGAGTTTCAGGCATTCCAAGTACCTGCGCTTCAATTTCCTTCGGAGTTAATTCCACACTCAAAGATACTTTGAATCGTAATTTACCATTAAAGGATACAGGGTATTCAAAATCTGATTCTTTCAAGTATTGTTCGTCAAATACTGGGTAGCTTTGATCGAAAATACTCGAATTGTCCCCATGCAATTTCGACCAAATTTCTTCCGTAATGTGTGGCGCGTATGGTGCCATCAAGATGCTTAATTGCGTGAGTACTTCCCGGTTATTGCATTTTTGCTCTGTGAGTTCATTGACACAAATCATGAACGAAGACACACCTGTATTAAATGAGAAACGATCCAAGTCATCCCTTAAACGTTTGATGGTCTTGTGCAAGGATTTCATGGATTCTTTTGTTGGTGCGCCATCGCTTACTTCGAATTGACCATTTTGATGGAAAAGACGCCAGTATTTTTTCAAAAAGCCATGAACCCCTGTGATTCCTTTGGTATCCCAAGGTTTGCTTTGTTCTAATGGACCCAAGAACATTTCATACATCCGCAACGTGTCTGCTCCATATTTTTCGCATAAATCATCGGGAGTTACCACATTGTACCAGCGTTTGGACATCTTATCGACTTCCCTTTTCACCAAGATTTTCCCTTGATCATTCGTTTTCAATTCCAACTTTTCAAACTGTGGTTGCCATTTGCGAAGGGCATCAATATCAATGCTCTCATCGTCTTGAATTAAATCAATTAAAATGCGTACTTCACGAAATTGGGATGTGTCATGCGCAATCAAGTCATACGAATGCATTTTACCCTCTGAGTCCAAATACGCAATAGCAGATTTCCCCAAGATCATCCCTTGGTTGATCAATTTTTCGAAGGGTTCATCAAAGGGAATATATCCTTGATCGTACAAGAATTTGGTCCAGAATCTGGAATATAATAAGTGTCCTGTTGCGTGTTCAGAACCACCAATGTACAAGTCAACATTTTTCCAGTAATCTACTTTTTCTTTTCCAACGAATTCGTTTTCGTTAGAAGGATCCATGTAGCGTAAGAAATACCAAGAACTACCTGCCCATCCAGGCATGGTGTTGAATTCCATGCGCTCACCTTGAAAGTGATTCCATGCTTCTTTTTTGGCGCGAGCCAATGGCGGCTCACCGTCTTCTGTTGGCAGGTATTTATCAACTTCAGGTAATTCAATTGGTAGCAAATCATCTGAAATCAATTCAGGGATTTCATTTTGATAGCATACTGGAAAAGGTTCTCCCCAATAGCGTTGCCTAGAAAAGACCGCATCGCGCAAACGGAAATTTGTTTTTCCTTTACCGATGCCTTTCGCTTCAATGGCTTCAATGGCTTTGATCATCGCCGATTTTGCGTCCAGGCCATTTAAAAAATCAGACTCAGCTATTTGTGCGTCTTTCTCTGTATACGCTTGTTCGGTGATGTCGACATTTGCAAAAATATTTTTGATGGGTAAACCAAAGTATTTCGCAAAATCATAATCGCGCTGATCGCCACATGGTACCGCCATAACCGCTCCTGTTCCATACGAGGCAAGCACATAATCGCCAATCCAAATCGGAATGCGATCGCCTGTAAAAGGATGAATGGCATAAGCTCCTATAGCTTGACCAGTAATGTTCTTTACATCTGCTTGACGGTCACGTTCTGATTTTAAGCCTGCTTCTTTTTGGTATTGTTCTACCGCCGATTTGCATTCCGCACTCACTAATTGATTCACTAATGGATGTTCAGGAGCCAAAACCATGAAGGATACGCCAAAAATGGTATCTGGTCGAGTCGTAAACACTTCGATGGATTCAATTGAATTTTCAATGGCAAATGACACACTAGCACCTTGTGATTTTCCAATCCAATTGCGTTGTTGTTCTTTGATGGAATCAGACCAGTCAATGCGATCAAGGCCTTCCAATAATCGTTCGGCGTACGCTTTAATGCGCATCGACCATTGGCGCATGCGTTTTTGCTCAACGGGATGACCACCTCGTTCTGAAACACCATTGATGATTTCGTCATTGGCTAATACCGTCCCTAAAGCAGGACACCAATTTACCCAGCTTTCTGCGAGGTAAGCAAGGCGGTATGCTTGAATGATTTCTTCTTTTTGTTGTGCTGAATACGCATGCCATTCAGTGGAAGTGAATTGTCCTTCAAAATCGGTTACGGCCTGAATGTTTGAATTTCCATCCATTTCAAATGCATGAATCAAGGTGGAAATCCGCTCAGCCTTGTCTGTTTTTAAGTCGTAGTAACAATCAAATAATTGTTTGAAGATCCACTGTGTCCATTTATAATAATCGGGAGAAGATGTGCGGACTTCACGAGACCAATCATAGCTGAATCCAATTTGATCCAATTGTTGACGGTAACGCGCTATGTTTTCGTCGGTCGTTACAGCAGGATGTTGTCCTGTCTGAATCGCATATTGTTCTGCAGGTAGACCAAATGAATCATAACCCATTGGATGCAAGACATTAAACCCTTGTAAGCGTTTGTATCGTGCATAAATATCTGATGCAATGTATCCAAGTGGGTGTCCCACGTGTAGTCCAGCACCTGATGGATAAGGAAACATATCTAAGACGTAATACTTTGGTTTTGTTGGATCTTCCTTGACGTGATACGTGCCTCGATCTTGCCAATTCTTACGCCATTTACTCTCTAGATTTCTAAAATCGTATTCCATATCCTTTATTTCGAAGGACAAAGATAAAAAGGATTCAAGAGTTTACCTTATTCTGAACAAGTAAATGAAGGATCCCGATAACGAAAAGAATAAATTCGAAATAACGGTGATTGACGTTGGTTGTTTTTCTCAGGTAATAGTAATACATAAAAGGACCAAGAAATGCCAAGTAGGAAATCAATTTGATTTCGATATTTGGTGAAAATAGCGATAAGATTGGGCTCATGGATAGATAGAGAAAAAGCAATAAAACAATGAGCACTTCGGTTGTGGATTTTGATAAGTAGTGAGGAATCGTTTTGATGTGACCTTCATCTGAGGCGACATCGGCCAGATCTTCTACCAAGGCCAAGGCAAAAAAGAGCAACAGGTGAGAAAGCGTTCCGGACAACCATCCATGATTGAAAAGTACGAGTTTTGGGATGGCTATGCCCAACGTAAACCAACAAACTGAAATGAAAAGGGATTTTACAAAGGGAATCCTTCGCCATTTAATTCCTTTTTCGTAATGATAAACCAATAAACCTAAGCCGCAGTAAGTTGCAAAACCCCAAGAAAATGGTGATAGTTTATATGCATAAAGGATCGAAGTAATTCCCGCAAGTACAAGATAAATCGGATGGTTGCGTCGTTCTTCTAACCACTGATACGCAATGAAAATACTGAGTGCAAAAAGCCATGCAAAATCCCAGTTTGACTTCCCCAAAATTCCCCAAGAAAAAACACCAGCGAAAAACGCTAAAAGAAGGTGTTGTCTCATCGAAGCAATCATTTAAGCAATGGCATTGATGACTGATTGAACGGTGATTTCCTCAATACAACGGCATTTTTCACCTTTTTTACAAGCGGAGCAATGCGGGTCAAAAACGAGAAACTTCGCTTTCGTACCAATTGCTTGCCAACGGCCTGGATCAATGGGACGACGCATCGAAAATAGTCCAATGGCCTTCACACCACATACACCTGCAATGTGGTAAGGACCGGTTGAACAAGCGACAAGGGCTTTTGCATTATCAATGAGACAAATCAACTCTGTCAAGGATAATTTCCCGCTAGAGTCGATGATATTCGGATGAACAGGCAGCATTTTACGAAAAAGCTGCCCTTCTTCCTCTGTTCCAGTAAAACAGACTTTCGTGCCTTTTTGTGCCAATTGTTCCGCAAGGTCGACGTATTTTGCAATAGGCCATTCCAGGGCACTTCCTTTCGATTTTGGGTGTAACAATACGTAAGACTCTTTTTCCCATTGGAATGCAGAAGTAAGCTGATTCATCGGTGCTGAGAATTCTAATAGCTGGGTTAGTTCATCCCAGTTTGGAATACTTGTAATTCCCAGTGGCTGCAATAAATGAAAATTTAATTGAGCTTCGTGGTAGGGTGATTTTTTTCGGGTAAAATTCGGTCTGTAATTACAACTAAACAAATGAAATACACGGTGAGATGTCCCAATTCTCATCGGGATTTTAGCTTTTTTCGCTAAACTAGCCAGTTTTTTGTTTGGAAAGACATGGATGATGCAATCTGCTTGCATTTGCTCAATTTGTATGGCAATTGGCTGATTTAATAGGGAATCTACGTCCCAAAATTCATCAATGCAATCGAAACACTGAACGACTGGTTCTGTGTATTTTTTTCCGATGTAAATCAACTGAGCCTCCGGGAATTGTTTTCTTATCGCTTGGCACATCGGCAAGGTCAAAACGACATCACCTATACTATCTGTGCGAGAAATTAGGATACGTTTCATTTTGACTGTTGATTTAAGTCCCTCAATTGCTTGTATTTAACGTAGGTTGCATAGGCACTTCGAATGGAAATCAAGAATCCCGTTTTACCATCTAAGATTCCCAATTTAATCCAAAAACTCTTTACAAATTGATTGCATACCTTCAGGTACAAAAGTGGAATCGAAATGTTTTTACCTTGTTGGAATAATTCATTTGCTGCAATTTTTCCGAAATAATCAATTTGCTTAAAATGATCTTGTTTCGTGTAATAGGAATAATGCAATAAATCCCCCTTTAGGTGAATGACCGTTCCAGGTTCCATCAATTCTAAGCGATCATGAGGATTGACTCCGGTCCAATGTGCTAATGCTTTTTGAACCAGCCGTGTCTTGGTGTCTGGATACCAACCACAATGTTTTACCCAGTGTCCGCAATAATTTGTCAAGCGATTAAAGGCATATGCTTTAGCAGTAGGTGATTTTTTTACGTTTAAGATGGCTTCTGACAATTCGGGGGTCAGTGCCTCATCTGCATCTAAGGAAAGCACCCACTCCGTTTCTGCCATGTTCAAGGCGCGATTTTTTTGTTGAATGTGACCATCAAAAGCATGTTGAAGAAACGTTACTCCATGAGAGCGACAAATTTCTTCGGTTGCGTCGGTAGAAAAGGAATCCAATACGATGATGTGATCACATACGGCCTGAAGTGATTTGATACATCGCTCAATGTTTCGTTCTTCATTGAAGGTGATGATAACTCCAGTTATATTCATAGCACAAAGGTCGTAAGAAGGTTTTACTTTATGCGTATGCGTTGTCCGACAATGATGTTGTTGACTTTAATCCCTGGATTCAGGTTTTTTAATTGGGTTTGAGTAAGATTATTTCGTTGAGCAATCTTTCCAAAGGTGTCTCCAGATTTAACGGTATAGTATTTTTTTGCTGGTGGATTTGGTTTCGGTGTTGGCGTTGGTGTTGGAGTAACTACTTTTTTGTTACTGTATACTTTTAGTTTTTGACCAACATAAATGTTCGTGGTTTGTAAGGCATTCCATTCCATCATTTGTTCGATAGACACCCCGTAAAGTAATGCAATATTCTTCAGGTTTTCCCCAGTCTTCACTTTATGGTATTGCAGATTTTCTTGATTCACATTCGGTTTCAAGGTATCAACAACAACATTATTTGGAGGGACAAT
>JBEEIV010000075.1:0-3278 GCA_041169645.1 Bacteroidota bacterium | reverse complement strand
TACATGGAAAACAATGATGTTAGTCCGAAAGAGTTGATTAATATCCCCTACAATAAAATACTCCAGAAATATCAAGTAAACTAATTATGAGCGATCAAATCACAAAAAAATCAGACATTATCCTAAGTGTTGGACTAGATTCAAATCAAATCCCCACCGCCATAAAATGGAGTGCTGTTGATACGAATGTTACACAGGCAGATGCATCCGCTTTTTTACTGTCTATTTGGGATCCAAAAGAGAAGAACACCATGAAAATTGATTTGTGGACAAAAGACATGAGCATTGAAGAGATGAAACAATTTTTTCATCAAACGCTACTGACGATGGCGGATACGTTTGAAAAAGCAACGGGTGAACACTTAATCAGTGAAGACCTTCGGGATTATTGTTACCACTTTGCAAGTAAAATGGAAATCCTACCAGAGGAATGAAAATTACACTTGAAAAAATGCCTGCCCAGCAGGATGAAACGGTTCAATATTTCTTACCAGTTGAATCGAAAAAAATTAGTTTAAATGCTTTTTTAAATCAAGAAATCAGTTTTACATGGACCGGAATCATTACGTGCCGCAAATGTTCAAAGCAGACTAAAAAGTCCTTCGGTGAAGGATTTTGTTTTTCTTGTTTTAGTTCTGCAGCGGAGGCGAGTCCTTGTATTCTACATCCTGAATTGTGTGAAGCGCATTTGGGAAAAGGAAGGGACATTGAATATGAATTAAAAAACCACAATCAACCGCATTATGTGTACCTTGCAGCAACAGACATTGTGAAAGTCGGCGTTACACGCAGCACACAAATTCCGACGAGGTGGATCGATCAAGGGGCAAATAAAGCGATTCTTTTGGCAGAGGTTCCCAATCGATACTTAGCCGGAGTGATTGAAGTCGCACTAAAAGATTTCTATGCCGACAAAACTAATTGGCAGAATATGCTTCGAAATATTCAAGATGAATCCATTGATCTCATCGAAGAAAAATGGCAGGCCTGCGATGAATTACCATCCGATTTGGCTCAATATTGGATTGAAAACGACGAAATTCTTACCTTTAACTATCCAATCATCCAATACCCAAGTAAAGTCCAATCGATGAGTTTTGACAAAACACCCCATATTTCAGGCAAACTAACGGGAATACGTGGTCAATACTTATATTTCGATGAAAACATGGTCATCAATGTGAGGAGGCATACCGGATATGAAATTGAATTGAACGCACCATGGTAAGTATCATCCACAAAATCCTTGATTTATTCTACCCATTGGTCAAACGATTTCTGGATAAAACGACTTACTACTATGCCGCATGCGGTTCGGGTAATTTAGTGTTGAGTTGGATCTTGTTTTTTATCTTTTTTAATGTCATTTTTCAAAAACAAGACTTCGTTTTTTCGAACCTTCCTTTCGACCTGAAAACGACAACTCTTTCTGCTTTAACGCTCAGTTCTCTTATTTGCGCTTGCATATCATTCCTGATTGGATTTCTTTTAATGCGCTATGTCGTTTTTACGGAAAGTCAATTGCGCGGAAGATCTCAATTTTTGCGCTACGGCTTAAGTGCCATCATTACCTCGACTACCAATTGGGGACTCTTAAAAATTCTCGTGCTTGGACTCGGTATTTTCCCTTCCATCGCAAACGTCTTTGCGTCATGCGTGGTAGTCACAATTAGCTACCTCATGCAACGAAAGTTTAGCTTCAAGTAAATTAGTTGGTTGATTTATACCGAAGGGACAACTCAAAATAACCACGTGGCAATCGGTTGATTTCAATGCTTTCCGAAGGAATATCGAACGGCAAATACACCGCGCAAAGGCTATTCTCCACCAAATAAACATGCGAATGCATCTCTTTTGGTAAAGCCCTGTAAATTCCTGTTAACACTTCATATCGCGGATATTCAGTATCCTTTTTAGCATCGTGCCAAACCATGATGGACTTTTCATTTTTGAGGTATGCCAACATTTTTGATGTGTCCATGTAAACTGCCTCTGTGGTATGATCTCCATCAATAAAAATTAAATCAAACCTTGTTTCGAGTTGATCAAAATTGTATGTTTGAGAATCACCAAAAACATGTTCAATCTGTTGATTTTCCTTTGAAAAAAACCGATGTGATGCAATATAATTATTTTCCAAACCCATGGCCTTCAATTGTTCATCGCCCAAATTAAAGGTGAAGATTTTATCCACAAACGGTGCAACATTTGCCGCACTTTCTCCCCTCCAGGTTCCAATTTCCAAGTAGTTTTTTACCGCGTATTTTTGACACAAAAGTTGTAAAAGCGCAAAATCAGTAACCAAGGATGAGCCTGAAAGAAATGCATAAGGAGTAACCCTTACCTCATTTTGGTCCATTAAATCAATTAAGCGAATTTGTTGAAATTCAAGTGTAGGAAAATTGCGTTGAAACTCATCTTTCAAAACAGATTCATCCTTGAGCACATTATTCAATAAATATGGTTTTTGACTAATTAATCGGAGGGCTTTGAAAAATTTACGGATTTTATTCATGAACTAGTTTCGCTTGGATAAATGTTGTTTCAATTGACCGATGTTCCATTTCAATTCGTTGAAACTTGGGAATAGCACAAAGTTAGCGCCTTCTTTTCGAAAATAATAAATAACCACCAACGATGTTGCAAAATAGGAAATACTTGCGGTAATCGCCGCTCCTTGAATATTCAACCAAGGAATGAATAAAGAAGCTGCAATGCATGTGATCAAAAGTCCGATTCCTGAAGCAATTGCATTGACGTAGTATTTTCCATGCCCCGAAAAATAGTGACCAATGATCAATGCATAATTAAAGACCCAAATTCCTGGTGCCAAGCGCCAAAATAATTGATTCAAATCGGTGAATTCTTTCCCGAACAACCAAGAAAAAAATGAATTTGGAATGAATAACAAAACGAGAATACCGAGAAATGCAATGAATAGTCCATATTTCGTTAATTGCTCAGTGATTTTTTTGGTGTATTGAACATCCGTTGAATTTGAAATCGTTGCATATTGCCACAAGGAAATACTCGTTGAAATCATCCATATGGACTCTATAACGGAAACGGCATTTGAATAAATTCCAACTTGTGAAGGTCCGCAATCCTTCTCCAAAAAGAAATAACTTATTCGAAAGCTGAGCAATTGAAAGACATGGGCCAATTGATTTTGACATCCAAAATAAAACAATGACTTAAAGGTTTTCCACGTGTTTCCCCATTCCAGAGGATCCTTCTGTTTGAAATAGGGACGAATGAAGTAAAGGCTTAATACGAAG
>JBEEIV010000074.1:0-5320 GCA_041169645.1 Bacteroidota bacterium | reverse complement strand
CAGCTATGGTAAAGATTAAATCGACAATGCTTTTGTTGTCCATCCATTTAAAATAGAAAACCAAGAGCATAAATAGAAATGCAAAGGATAAATGAACCGTTTTGCGGACCTTGTTTTTTTGTTCTTCCCCTAGCTCGTTTCTTCGTTCAAAACCAAGAATATCGATGCAAAAGGAGGAGGTGAGGGCTGTGATGGCACCATCTACCGATGGGAAAAGAGCTGAAATGAGTCCGATTATGAAAATAACAAAAATCCCAAATGGCAGGTGTTTTTGCACAATCATTGGAAAAAGATCATCGGGCTTAAATTCCCAACCATTTTGAGTGGCATAGAGTTGAAGCATTCCTCCGAGAAGCAGGAAAAGTGCATTCACGAAGAGCAGAATGAAACTGAAAACCACCATGTTTTTTTGAGCATCCTTTAAATTTTTCACGCTGATGTTTTTCTGCATCATTTCTTGGTCCAAACCAGTCATGGTAATGGTAATGAATGCCCCGCCAATGATGTGTTTCCACATAAAATCTTTTCGCAATGGATCGGTACTCCAAAGTTTAGTCATATCACCTTCAGACATTTGATTCCAAATATGTCCCCAAGACCAGTTTAATTCTCCTTGAATGGCAATGATACATACTACTAAGGCCAATAACATGAATACCGTTTGTAAGGTGTCTGTCCACACGATTGTTTTAACTCCACCCCGGAAGGTGTACGCAATGATCATGGAAATAATGATTAGCGTGGATAGCCAAAATGGAATCCCGACTGCATCAAAGACAAAAATTTGAAGTACGTTGATGACTAAATAAAGTCGAACTGTTGCTCCTAGAGTGCGGGACAGAATGAAATATCCAGCTCCCCATTTGTAGGCAGAAAAACCGAGTCGGTATTCCAAGTAGCGGTATATGGAACTCAGGTTGTATTTGTAATAGAGCGGTAGTAAGACATAAGCCACTACGAAATAACCAATGAAAAATCCAAGAACCATTTGGTAATAATAAAAGCCATTTGCGCTTACGGTTCCTGGAACAGAGACAAAAGTAACACCGGAAAGTGAGGTGCCAATCATCCCAAAAGCGACTAAATACCAAGGGCTTTTTTTGTCACCTGTAAAGAAACTTTGAGATGTTGAATTTTTAGAGGTGTAATGTGAAATCAGCAATAGAACGATGAAATAGACGAATAATATTGCAATGATAAAAAGGTGATTCATGCCAACTGTTTGAATTGTAAAAATAATCGAAACGCGGATATAGCGAGCGAATTTTAAGCATTACTTTTCAATCGATTGTTATCTTTGTGCAAAACAAAGCTTATGGAACTGTGGATCTTTCTTTTGTTAATGGTGTTCTTCGGAGTAACAATGATTGCTCTCGTGTATTTCTTTTTGAAACGACAGGAGGATCAGGAATTAGTAAAGTTGCAACTTGAATTGCGTCGTGGGCGTCAAGAATTCTTTTTGCCCGCTCGATTAGAAGCGTATCAACGTGCTATTTTACTGATGGAACGAATTCATCCAAATAGTTTGGTCATGCGTGCACACCAAGGCAACGTAACCGCCATTGCACAACAGGGAATTTTGCTTAAAACCATTCGTGATGAATTTGATCACAATGTGGCGCAACAACTGTTCATATCTGAGACAGGATGGAAAATGATGCGGGATTCTAAAGAAGAATCCATTCGACTGATTAATTTGGCGGCTTCTCAAATGGGTGAACAAGCAAGTTCATTAGATCTTTCCGCTAAAATCATGGAAATCATGGCGCAACTTGAAACAATGCCTTCTGAAGTAGCTGTTTCGTTTTTAAAGCAAGAATTTCAAGCGTTACTTTGATCCAAATTTCGCTTTGAGAATTTCGAACACCATTGGCACTAAAGAAAGTCCAATAATTCCGAAAATGACCAATTCAAAGTTCTTTTGAACGAAATCAAGGTTGCCAAAAAAATAGCCAAGAAAAGTTAAACCACAAACCCAGGTAATCCCTCCGATTACGTTGAATTTCAAAAACTTAGCATAACTCATATTCCCAATTCCAGCGACAAATGGAGCGAAGGTCCGTACGATTGGAACAAAGCGTGCAATGATGATGGTTTTGGAACCGTGTTTTTCATAAAATGCATGCGTTTGGTCGATGTATTTTTGTTTCACTAATTGACGTTTGCCAATTTTCCATTGAAGGACTTTAGCCCCAATTGTTTTGCCTAAGAAATAGTTTACCGCATCTCCTAAAATTGCGGCAAGGATCAACAACATAAGTACGATCCACAGGTTTAATTCGGCCATTTCGTTTCCTTTTACCACACCTGCACAAAAGGTTCCAGCGGCAAAAAGCAAAGAGTCTCCTGGTAGAAACGGCATGATCACTAGTCCCGTTTCAACGAAGATAATGAGGAATAGGATGGCGTAAATCCAAACACCATAATCTTGAATCAGCGCAAATAAATGCGTGTCGAGGTGCAGGAAAAAATCTAAAAAATCTTTGAGTAGGGTCATTCGTCTTGTTTTAATGATGGATCAACCTGTTCAATCCACCCATTTATTCCACCTTCCATCACAAAAACATTCGGAAAGTGGTATTCTGTTTCTAACAAATTGACAACAGCTTCGGCGCGACGTCCGGATTGACACATGATGACAATTTCATTTTCCTTCGGTATTTCAGCATATCGGCTCGAAATTTCGCCCATGGGAATGTGTGTAAATCCAATGTTACATTGTTGATATTCATAGTCTTCCCGAATATCAATGACCATCAAATTGTCCTGTTTCAACAATCTTTCTTGGCAGCTTTTGGGATCGATGTAGCGCATAACTTGTTTTCACAAAGATAAGATTTGCTTTTAATTCATGGCAATTGGGATGATTTTTGAACCATGATGCAGCGAATGGACATGTTTAATCCAAGGCATAAATAGGGTTTTCTCATCCGCTTTTTCCATCGGATTTTCTTGGTAACAGATGCGCCAGGTGTTGTTATTCCAACTGATTTTTCGTCCGAAGGATTCCTGTTTAATGAAGAAGTGATGTTGATTTAACTTGATTTCCGCATCCCTTTCATGAATGGGGACATACTGAATTTGCGAAGGATGAATCTTCAGGTAATTCTGAACGTTAAATTGGATTTTTCCGCGGTTAGGTGCATCAAAAAAACAATAGGTTTTATTCGGTGTTTTTAGAAGCACAGTTAATTTATTGTCGTTTAAAATACACACATGTGTTTCCACAGTGTTTTGATAACGAGTAACGCTTATGCATAGAAGAATGAAGATAAAATGAAGGGAGCTTATTTTCCAATAATGTGTTGTGTGATCTCCCAAGACGAGAATACAAGCAAGAAAAAAAAGAATAGGAATAAAGAGCAGTGGTAGTTCAAACCCATAAACAAGTGCTCCGGGCCAGGATTCAATCCATTGAATGAACTGAAACATGACGAAAACAGCATAGAAAAGGAACAATCCATTTAATTTTCCCATAATCGGGACGAAATGCAAGGCCAAAATGAAAATTCCAGCTCCAAGAACAAGGGTAGACAAGCCCATTAATCCCAGGTTGGCAAGCGCAAAATAATTCGGAAACTGGTGGAAGTAAAAAAGGGTCAGGGGAGTGGTGGCAATTTGAGCGGCAAATCCGATCGCTGTGCCCTCCCATAAATAGGCGCTGATTTTATTTTTTGGTTTCCATGTGCGTGCAATGGTTGGATAAAAAAGGAATATTCCAATCATCGCTAAATAGGATAGTTGAAAGCCAATATCGAAGAAATACATTGGTCTCCATAGTACGATGACAAATGCGGTAAAGAAAAGTGTATTGATCGAAGAAGATTGCCAGCCTTTGTGTTGGGCCCAAGTTAACACGGAGAACATAAAAACGGCTCGAATAACGGATGGTGAAAAACCAGTTAATAATGCATAAAACCAAAGAAGTCCGATCACCATCCAAATGGCTTTGGAACGGTGAATCCATCGTGCACCAAATTTGATCACATAAAGTAATAATTGTAAAATTAGTCCAATGTGCAGACCAGAAACGGCAAGAATGTGCATGGCGCCAGTTGCGGTAAACGCACTTCTTATTTCGTTATCCAGCATCGATTTATCACCTAAAATTAAGGCTTGCGTAATTCCTAATTCCTGGCCTGATAAATGTGCTGAAAGGATGGCTAGACACTTGTTTTGTCCAGCGCGAATAAGGGAGTTTAAATACCCGCTTTGTTCGTAGCGTAGGTGTTTGAAATCTTGATCGCTTAGAAAGAACTGTCCCTCAATTCCTTTGGTTTTCCAATATTGTTTCAGGTCAAACTCTCCGGGATTTCCTTTGTTTTCTATGGGGAGAACTTTTGTTGAAACGTGGATCCATTCATCCAAGCGCAAGGGATAGTCACCTTTAAAATAAAATCGAACAGAAGTCGTTCGTGTCTGGTTGTTTTTTTTCCAATGAATTTCTCCAATGCCTTTTTTCCATGGGGACCCTGATTGAATTTCAGTGACTTTGAGATTGAACTGTGTTTTACCATCGTGAAAAGTCCAATCATCCCAAGCGTTCAGTACTTGTTGCTCCCGTGTTGCTACAGATCCAAGAAAACTCAGGATAGCACATAAAATAAAGTGTTTTGCGAGCGTTTGGAAGGGAGAAGAAGTCAAAAATAAAAAACCAATTACCAAGATGAGACAATTGACAAATAGTGCCATATCGGGAGGGACAGAATTGTTTGCTGAGCATAAAATTCCGATCGAGAAATAGGAGAAAACATAAAAAAAAGGATGGCGCGAGAAGGCAGGACGGAAATCCGGCGAAGACTGTGGCATGGCATGAAAAGGTTAGTTCGCGTAAAACTTTCCTTCCATCCAAATGATTTGTTCTTGATTTAGTAAGTTCCGAAGAGCGGACATGGCCTCCTGTTCACTAACCTCTAATTTGCCAGTTAGTTCAAGTAAGGTAGCGGGTGTGTTTAGGGTAGTCAAAATTGCACGCTCAAGTGAATCTTCAGGCAGCTTGTTCTTAAGGCAAATATCGCACGTTCCACATGGTTCCGATTCTTGACCAAAATACGTTAGGACTTGTTGCGTGCGGCACGAAGTACTTAAGCAGAACTGTACCATCGCCTCCGCTTTTTGGATGGCGTTATCACGTCTTTCCTTGTAAATGCTCGGTTTAAGTTGAATGTGTGTATCCGGAAGCCTTTCACTGATGTAGGTGACCGTAGGTAAGGTGCTTCTTAAATTTAAATCGATGATTCCGTGTTGTTGCATAAACTCCAATTGTTGAGTTAAACGCTCAGAATTGATTTTTAGTCTTTTACAGATTTCATCTTCGTGT
>JBEEIV010000073.1:0-5179 GCA_041169645.1 Bacteroidota bacterium | reverse complement strand
AAATCGCCAAAGAACTGAATGTCCCGATTATTGCGCTTTCTCAGTTGAGTCGATCGGTGGAAACCCGTGGTGGAGATAAAAAACCGATGCTTTCTGACTTACGTGAATCTGGAGCAATTGAGCAAGATGCGGATATCGTATCATTTATTTACCGACCAGAATATTACAACCTGACTCAGGACGATGACGGGAACTCACTTCATGGAATTGGGGAAATCATCATTGCAAAACACCGAAATGGTGCGTTGGACTCCGTTCAGTTGCGTTTCGTTCCAGAATATGCTCGCTTTGAAAACTTACACGAAGTTCCTGAACTAGATATTCCGAGTGGAAACAATACATCGGGATTAAATTCGTTTAATCAAGACTTTAATACCTATACCATCAAAAGCAAGATGGATGAAGGTGATGATTCAGACATCTTTGACAATAGCGGTACCGACGATAATCCTTTCTAATTCATGCGCACACTTATTCTATCCATCTTTATTCTGTTGCATTTTTCAGGTAGAAGTACGCAGTTGCTCATTCCGATGGATGAAGCACAAACGGACCACCTAAAAGCCTACGGAATTGCCTTTTGGACGCTAGAGCATAACATTACTGTAGAATGGTTACTCAATTACCGAGGTGGGTCCTTTTTGGTTCCACACCTGAAATCATTGGAGGAGGAATTGATTTATCGCAATGTGCGTTATCAAGTTCTTGCTGATGGACAAGTCAACCAAATTCGCAATGAGATTGCTAATCCAGAAGTGAACATGGAAATAGTTCAATTGGAGAAAGCACCAAAAATTGCAGTATATACGCCACCAAATAAGCAGCCTTGGGATGATGCTGTGACGCTCGTACTCGAATATGCCGAAATTCCCTATGATAAAATTTACGATTCAGCTATTGTGATGGGACTGCTTCCTAAATATGATTGGTTGCATTTGCACCACGAGGATTTCACGGGCCAATATGGGAAATTTTATGCGAATGCACGATACCAAGCATGGTATCAAGAACAAGTTGCCGTCGCCGAGAAAAATGCCAAAATGCTCGGATTTAACAAGGTTTCTGAACTTAAATTAGCGGTGGCACAAAACCTAAAAAATTTCGTCATAGGTGGTGGCTTCTTATTTACGATGTGTAGTGGTACCGATAGTTTTGATATTGCGCTTGCGGCCCGAGGTGTTGACATCTGCGCATCTGTATTTGATGGTGATCAAGCCGATCCAAGGGCCCAGGATAAATTAAATTTCAACCAAACTTTTGCTTTTGAAAATTTTCACTTGATTCAAGATCCTTTGGTATATGAATACAGCGACATTGACGCCAGTGACATGCGTACAAAAGGACTCATCACCCAAAAAATGGATCAATTCACGTTGTTTGATTTTTCAGCCAAGTGGGACGTAGTACCGACGATGTTGACGCAATGCCACGTGGATGTCGTAAATGGATTCATGGGTCAGACAACCGATTTTAGAAAAGACATGATCAAACCAAATGTGTTGATACTCGGTGAAAATAAAGCTGCCAACACTGCACGCTATATCCACGGAGAGATGGGTCAAGGTACTTGGACATTTTACGGCGGACATGATCCAGAAGATTACGAGCATTATGTGAATGACCCCTTTACCGATTTAAGTTTGCACCCAAATTCCCCAGGATATCGGCTGATTTTAAATAATATTTTATTTCCTGCTGCCAAAAAGAAAAAAAGAAAAACATAGTTTTTCATCGAAATAGTGCTTTACTAAACAATTTTTAGTAAACTTGCGGTGAATTCTTAGGAACCATCGGTTCTAGCATACCAAAAAAAATCACCAGTTATTTAATAGACAATCATTAATGGATCGTAAAACATTAGAGAGTAAAAAAATCTCAGACCTTCGTACTATTGCACAAACCCTTGGTTTAGAAAATTTTGAATCCTTAAAAAAACCTGAAATCATCAATAAAATAATGGGAGAAGATGCTTCGACCACACCCGTTGTTGAAGTTGCTGAAGGAATCGAAAAAACGCAGAAAGTTGTAAAGGAACCACGAACGGAACGTGTGGAACGAAAACCAAGAATTCGTCAAGTTGTAGAAGAGGTGAAAGCCGATGAACCAAAGAAAGATGTAACAGAAAACACTGTAGTTGACTCAGTGGATCTAGATGCACCGAAGGAAGTGAAAAAACCCGTTCATAGACATGAACGCGGGGAAAGAAATAATCAAGGAGATGCATCTAATCAAGGAAATAACCGACGTGATAACAACCGTCAACCAAATCAACAACAGCAACATAACCAACGTCAACCACAACAACGCAACCAATCATCGGAAGGCTCGGAAAAAACAGAAGATAATTACGATTTAGTTGGAATCGTTTCCGCTGAAGGAGTACTTGAAGTAATCCAAGAAGGATTTGGATTCTTGCGTTCTTCAGACTACAATTACCTACCTTCTCCGGATGATATTTATGTATCTCAAAATCAAATTAAATTATTTGGATTGAAAACGGGTGACACCGTGAAAGGAAGCATTCGTCCACCAAAGGAAGGTGAAAAATTCTTTCCGCTCGTTAAAGTTGAATCCATCAATGGACGTCACCCATCATACATTCGCGACCGCGTTCCTTTTCAATATTTAACACCGTTGTTTCCATCTGAAAAATTCAAATTAACGGGACACGCTCAAGAATCACTTTCCACGCGTGTCATGGATCTTTTTGCTCCGATTGGAAAAGGTCAACGCGGAATGATTGTCGCGCAACCTAAGACGGGTAAAACCATGTTATTGAAGGATGTTGCCAATGCCATTGCTGCAAATCACCCAGAAACGTATTTGATTGTCTTATTGATTGATGAGCGACCAGAAGAGGTGACGGATATGGCCAGAAGTGTAAAAGCGGAAGTAATCGCTTCGACATTTGATGAACCAGCTGAACGACATGTGAAAGTTGCCAATATGGTACTTGAAAAAGCAAAACGCTTAGTAGAATGTGGACATGATGTATGCATCCTATTAGATTCCATTACCCGTTTGGCTCGAGCATACAATACCGTTTCTCCGGCATCCGGAAAAGTACTTTCTGGAGGTGTAGACGCAAATGCATTACACAAACCGAAACGATTCTTCGGTTCTGCCCGCAAAATTGAAAATGGAGGGTCCTTATCTATTCTTGCCACTGCTTTGACAGAAACAGGATCTAAAATGGATGAGGTGATCTTTGAGGAATTTAAAGGTACAGGTAACATGGAATTACAGTTGGATCGTAAAATTTCCAATCGTCGCATTTATCCTGCAATCGATATTACCGCATCCGGTACGCGTCGTGAAGATTTATTAGTGAAGAAGGATGTCCTTCAACGCGTATGGTTGATCCGTAAATTCATTGCAGATATGAATCCAGTAGAGGCGATGGAATTCCTCAAATCCCACATGGAAAACACCATGTCGAATGAAGAGTTTTTGATTTCAATGAATAACTAATGAATAAAGCAGTTAAATACGGTCTGTTCGCAAGCCTTGTTTGGATTGCGGTAAAAATGGGTGCTCTTGCACTCGGTATTTCCTTGTACGACATCAAGTATTTTGGCCTGCTCAATATGTTTTTATTGACCTTTATCATAACCTGGAGCATTTACAAACACAAGCAAGCACAAACTGAAAGCAACTTATTAATCGACATTAAGAACGGAATGACTGCTGGTGTTCCATACACGGTGATCGTGAGTGTGTTTTTGTACTTTTACTACGGACAAATATTTCCCGAATTTCGAGATAAAAAGATGAATGAGGTTTACGAGCGCATCGATACACCGAAAGAATTAGATGCCATTCGTAAAAATCAACCAGAACTTGAAAATAAAAGTGATTTGGAAATCAAACAATTGGCCATCAAAGATTGGAGTAACAAGCTAGACCCTCAGTTTACGATGATGATTTCCCTTTTAGCATTGTTATTTTACACCACCATTAATTCGCTGCTGATTTCTTTGGTTTTCAGAAGGATTATCTTCAGAAATTAGTGTTGTTCCAAAGCGATTGGAATGCCGACTTTGTCAGTTCAATGCGCTTTACCCCGAAGTCAAACTTACCATAATATTCCCCTGGTGAAGTCATCACGGTAGCGAACAAGTACCTGCTTTTGCCCCAATCTGCAAAGCCTACAAACCAACCCAAATCTTTTCCATCCTGATATCCCCAACCGGTTTTTCCATAAAGGTTAAATGGATGACTCATTCGGGGTTCAAAAATATCCATCAAGGTTTGATACGTTTCTGGACGCAATCCCAATTGTCGTTTTTCGATTTTAAATAAAAAATCAAGTTGTTCGAACGCGGAAATGCGCAAATCTCCCTGCAACCAAAAGGAAGTTAGTTCGGGTGTAATCAATTTATTTCCATAATCAAACCGCTTCAAATAATCTTGCATGTTTTGGTTCCCTATTTGCCCTGCTAGTTTTTGGTAATAAGGGACGATCGAGTTTTGAAAAGCAAATTTAAGCGTTGGATCTGACAAACCTAAATTCAATCGAGAGGTCGAATCTTTCAATACACCTGTCTCCAATCCAATGAGCGTATTCGGAATTTTAAAGGTCGAAGCAGGAGAAAATGGTATGTTTGCCATGGAATCGTTGTAGTAAAAGTACTGCTTGTTTGCAAGGTCGTAGATGACAACGGCGAAGTCATACTTTGGATCTTCTTCCTTTTTTAAATCAAGTACCTTGGATTCGTTGGATTGAAACTTTGGAAGCCCACAACTCATCAAACACCAAAATAGGACGGAAATACTTACAAGGTAGCGCATAGTTCTTCAGCTAGTTGATCATAATCAATACCATCAAAGTTACCTGAGGACATCATTAATAAGACGGAATTATCCCATTTTTGAGAACGAATAAAGGACAATACTTCTTCTGTTTTATTTTTAACATGTACCGACCCTCCAAATCCATCTGAAACCTGCTGAATGGAAATGGGTGCTAACTTCTTGTGTTGAACAACCTCTGGATTGAAATAAACCAGCGCTTCATCAGCAGAAATCATTGCATTTTCATAATGAGGTAGAAATTCTTTTTGTAAAGAAGAAAACGTATGTAACTCCATGCAGGCAACCACTTTACGTTTTGGGTATTGATGTTTAACAGCGGATGTTGTTGCCTTTAATTTGGATGGGGAATGGGCAAAATCCTTAA
>JBEEIV010000072.1:0-3922 GCA_041169645.1 Bacteroidota bacterium | reverse complement strand
CTCATCGATCCCCAAATAATTATTGGCATTTTCAGAATCGTAAATTTCAGATGACATGCGCATGAGAGAATACTCACCAAATACATTTAGTGCACCGAAGGACTTTTCAAATCCTACGTTTAATTTGAATGCAGTATGGAGATAGGGTTCTGCACCAATTTCATTTAGATATGTCGGATTTGAATAGGTGAAACTCGCTAAATCCATCCCCACTAAGACTTCTGGCCCGCAATAAAACCAAGGCAACAAATCAGGAAGAATTTTGTAATCGAGTCCAATAGATCCATCTAATGTGCTAAAATTTTTGCAAGTAAAGTCGGCATTTTCAACTTGACCACTGTTGTCGTTGTAGATTTTTGTAATGGTTCCTAAATTGCTTGGATTGTATTTAACTACATCGGCAGTAAATCTCCCACGTACTTGATAGAAATACGTCGAATTAAATTGAATACCAAACCCAACTCCTGGTTTTAACAAAGTCCCAAGTATTCCAGTGGGCATCGTGTATCCTGCTCTGAATCCCACATTCCCCATATCTTGTCCATGAGAGGTCAAGGAGCAAGTAAAGAGAAGCGTGCAAAGAAGGATACGTTTGTGTACAAATTTCATTGCTCGGCTCTTAATATGAAATTTTCAAATATTCAGGAATCAAGTATCCTGGAATCGCAAATCCAACACCTTCCGTGTCTTTTCCGACAAGTTTGGCTTGAATCACACCGTGGAGTACACCGGTTTTGTCGAATAAAGGTCCACCGCTGTTTCCACCATTCAAACTCATACTCAATTGAAGTACATTGTTGTTGTTGGTATTTCGCTCGTTGGAAATCAAACCAATACTTACCGACTGACCTAATTCTACCGATTTAGGAGCTCCAATCGTATACACTTCCGATAAATTCTTAAACGTCTTTTCAGATGTCAAGAGGAAGGCTTTCTCAAAGTTGTATTCTACCTTTAACAAAGCGATATCACGTGCTCGGTTGAAGCGCACAATCTTAGCGTCCAAGGATAGTCCGTTTGCCAATAGTACTTTGAACTCTGCTTGTTTACTCTCTAGTTCCCCTGAAATCACATGGTAATTGGTCAGGATGTAACCATCTTGAGTAATAGCAAATCCTGAACCATGTCCACCATCTTTTCGTTTAATGATCACACTTGCTAAACTAGCATCAGATAATTCTTTTACAATGGATTTTGGTTTAACCAATACCATTGGCGTTTCTTTGGATGTGAAATCCGTTTGAATACCAATGTTACGATTGAATAATTCCGTTTTACGTAATTCGTGAAAACTTCGGGCAATGGCATCTCCAACCATTTCAACGTAATCCGGTGTTGAGTAGCCTCTGGTCACGAATGGATCGGAAAAATTATAGATTTCGGTTGAATCGATGATTTCGTCATACATGTTCAAAAGATACCATGAAATTCCTAGTCCGAGTTTACGGTAATTATTTGTTCCACCATAAATGATGAATTCATCTACTTTCTTAATTTTTGCTTGAACAACCATCGTGTTGTTGTCGTCTTGAAAAATTCGGTTAACCGTATCAACATATCCTGTTTCTAATAGGATGTTAAAGAGGTCCTCAGAAAACCGAGTATCGTCTGTAAAGATGCTTTTCCCATCTTTTTTCTCATTTAATGAGGCAGAAGCTACTTGATTTTTTTTCTTCTTTTTCAGTTTGTCCAAACGCTCTTGCTCTTTCAATCGAGCTTCTTCATCATTTTTCTTACGAAGTTCGATTTCTTCATACAACTTTTGATCAATATCCTCTTGGTCATTTACATAGTATACTTTGATGTCTTTCGTCTGATCTTTAATGTCGACTTTGATGGCATTAACCTTGATGTATCGCTGTGTATTTTCTCGTTGATCATAATGAATTTGGTTATTCAAACTAATATCTTTTGGATAATCCAATGACGTTTCCAAATTGATTAAAATTTGACCGTAACCTAAAACCATAAATGGTAGGTCCAAAACGGCTAAAGGATAAAATGCAGGTGAACGTCGGTAAGGACGCAACATTAGGTGTTCATCCTTGTATCCAGGTGTTTTTACAACAACTTGCTGAAGCCCACTTTTACGGACTTTATATTCAAAGGATTTTCCTTCTCCGATGTTATCTCCATCAATTGAAACCACACTGGAGTCATTGTCGGTACTGAAATTAATTTTTTGTTTTTTCGGGATGAAAATGGCTGTGCAGGAAGTTGTGAAAAGTAACAAAGCAACACTGGAAAATCGGAGAAAATGGGTCATACAGATTTATTTGAAGGAGTGAATTTAAAGATATTTTACAATATAATACCCATAAATAAAAAAAAAGGCTGATCAACGATCAGCCTTTCCATCAAGATGTATAAAAAGATTATTCCTTAACAAATTGCTTAACAACTGCCTTGTTTTCATTGTACAAACCAATGTAGTACGTTCCAGCAGCAAGTTTCTTGCTCATTTCTATGGTTTGTTTGACTTTTCCATCGATTGCTTTTAATTCGAAGCTACTCACGAGCTGACCGGAAACATTAAAGAGTTTTCCATCCACTGAAGCGCCTTCGACACCATCCATTTCTATTTCAAAAACACCATTGTTAGGATTTGGGTATAATTGAACGAATTGGAAACCAATCTCTTCCAAACTGTTGGAGTTAATGGTAACTTCCGTACTTGTGATACAACCATTCGCATCCTTGATGTATACCGTGTATACGCCAATTCCTAAGCCAGAGAAAAGGGAACCTGAATAGTAATTTGTTCCATTCATACTATACAAATATGGAGTGTTTCCCCCCGCTCCAGTAACTGTGATCGTACCATTTGTTCCGTTCGATTGAGTAGTTGCACAACTTAAAGTTAACGGTGCTGGTTCTGTAATAGTCGTAGTAAATGTCTGTTGACATCCGTTGGCATCTTTGACAGTTACTGTGTAATTGCCAGCTGTTAAACCAGAAAAAGTGTTGCTGGTGACAAAGGTCGTTCCGTTGATGCTGTAGGTTAACGGCGCCGAACCACCAGATGCACTTACGAAAATTTGTCCGTTCGTTAATCCTGCACATGTTATCATCGTTGGTACAGCGTTCACACCGATGGCAGCTGGTTGCGAAATGGTAAAAGAAGCGCTTCCAATGCAGCCATTTGCATCTTGGGCAAATAAGGTATAGGTTCCAGCAGACAAATTAGTAAAGACATTCGAAGATTGATAATTTGTTCCATTGATGGAATAACTATAAGTCGCTTGACCACCTGTAGCGGCAATTGTAATGGCACCATTTGTGTTCCCATTACAGTTGATCACAGCCGTTTGAGTTGGTGTAACATTCACAACAGCAGCTGCTGGAAGATTAAATGTACCAAAAACGGAACAACCACCATTTTCGGTGATGGAGTAAGTATAGCTCCCAGGTGCCAAGTTGCTAAAAATCGGCGATGCTTGAGGGGTTCCGTTGTTAATGGAATACGAATATGGAGCCGAACCACCTGTAACGGTTAAAGTCACTTGTCCATTGTTTGCAGTACATGTTGGTAAAAAGTTGATGTTCGAATTTGCAGAAATCGATGAGCCACCGGTTACGTTGATGCTAATGGATTTTGTATCGTTACACGTGTTGTCATCAGGAGAAGTTCCGTTGACAGTGGTTGTAGAAATGTTAATTGTATTACTTCCGCTTACAAGTCCATTTACTGTAACAAAAATGGTGTCCAAACTTCCTATTGCTGTCAGTTGGTTAGAGGTGTAATTGACAGTGTTTACCGAACCTGTTCCAACCTGCCAAGTGAGTACGCCAGAAGTGATTGAGGTGCTACCAGTCTGCTCAACAACCACCCCAATTTGAGAAGAAGAACCACAACCTGTTCCCGCTCCAGGTACGAAAATTTGTGCAATTGATGCATCCAAAAGATCTGGATTCATTCGAA
>JBEEIV010000071.1:0-3930 GCA_041169645.1 Bacteroidota bacterium | reverse complement strand
AATTAAAAAACCTCGCGTGCTATTTCCTGCACGGAAGTCGAATTGGACATAGTATAATAGTGTATGCACGGAACCCCATGCGCTTTTAACTCTTTTGATTGTTGAATTCCCCACTCAATCCCTACTTGTTCAACCGCCTTATTATCTTTACACTTCATCAATTCATTGGACAATTCTACCGGATAATCGATGTGGAAAAATTTAGGTAAGAACGAAATGTGCGCGAGTGTTTTAACAGGTTTAATACCGGGAATAATGGGAACGGTAATTCCAATGGCGCGACAAGCATCTACAAATCGAAAATACTTCGCATTGTCAAAAAACATTTGTGTAACGATGTAAGAAGCTCCTGCTTCCACCTTTCTTTTTACGTTCAATAAATCGGTATCCAAATTCATTGCTTCAAAATGCTTTTCCGGATATCCTGCTGCACCTATGCAAAAATTCGTAGGCTCCAATTGAACATCATCCATCATGTAGCTACCTTTGTTCATGTCGCTAATTTGATGAATCAAGTCTACTGCAAATGCATGTCCCTCTTTATGTGGGCGGAAATTACTTTCGGTTTTAATAGAATCTCCTCTGAGTGCAAGAACGTTATCAATTCCTAAAAATTGCAAGTCAATTAAGGCATTCTCCGTCTCTTCTTTGCTGAATCCTCCACAGATTAAATGTGGTATGGCGTCTACATCATATTTATTCATGATGGCTGCACAAATCCCCACGGTTCCAGGACGTTTGCGAATGGCTATTTTCTCTAATAATCCATTCTCCCTTTCTTTGTAAATAAACTCTTCTCTGTGATAAGTAACATTAATGAACTTAGGCTTGAACTCCATCAATGGATCAATGCCTTCATATATCGACTGAATACTTTTTCCCTTTAACGGAGGAAGTATTTCAAAGGAAAAAAGGGTGTCTTTTGCGTTCTGTATGTGTTCCGTTACTTTCATAATTCTTTTCGAGTCTGCAAAGATAGTTCTTTCAAAAGAAACCCACTAATTATCGCGTGTTTCTTCCATGGCCGCAAGAATTAAGTCAGCTGCCTTCGTTAATTCTTCATCGGTGATATTTAAGGGGGGAGATAAACGAAAACTATAAGGGTGAGACAGAAACCAAAACGTTATCAATCCCTTCTCCATGCAGCGTGAAACAACTTTTTCTACGCGTTCTGCACTGCTCATATCAAAAGCAAACATCATTCCAACACGGCGAATTTCAATCAATTCAGGATGATGATTAAAACGCTCCTCAAAACGCGCTGCCTTCGATTCTATTTCCTCCCAATCTAATTCAGTTTTCATCACTTGAACAGCAGCTGCAGCTGCAGCACAAATGACAGGATGTCCACCAAAAGTAGTGATGTGTCCCAACATCGGCGCATGTGTAAATTCAAGTAATTTGGCTTGAGATGAAACCAAAGCACCAATTGGCATTCCCCCACCCAGCGCTTTCCCAAGTGTCAAAATATCCGGAACGATGTCAAAGTGTTCGAAAGCAAAAAACCTTCCAGTTCTACCCATTCCGCATTGAATTTCATCCAAAATCAATAAAGCACCCACCTCATCACACCTTTGACGCAGTGCTTTCATAAACGTTACACTTGGACGACGAACACCAGCATCACCTTGGATGGTCTCGAGTATGACTCCGGCTGTTTTCGTTGAAATATGGCCCAATGCTGACAAATCATTGTGCTGAAGGAATTGAATATCCGGCAACAATGGTCGAAATGCTTGCTTTTTAACTTCGTTACCAGAAACACTCATCGAACCATGCGTACTTCCATGATAGGATCCGCGAAAGGAAACAAGCTCTGTTTTTCCCGTTACCCTTTTCGCTAATTTTAATGCCGCTTCGATGGCTTCTGTACCAGAATTGACGACGTAAACTCCGTCTAAGGAGTCCGGTAAAACTTCCAATAACTCCTTTACTAATAATTGCTGCGCATCTTGGATGAATTCTCCATAGACCATTACATGTAAATACTTGTCTATTTGATTTTTTAATGCCTCTACCACTTTTGGATGCCGGTGACCAATGTTGTTGACGGCTACACCAGAAATCATGTCCATGTATGCTTTACCCTGCTTATCGTATATGTAAATCCCTTCGGACCTGTCTACTTCGATGAGAAACGGAAAAGGGGTGGTTTGACCAAGATGCTGAAGAAAAAAATCGCGTTCTGTCATCATTTTTGTAAGATTTCAACAATAGGTGTACCAGTCATAGCGCCTGTTCGCTGTAAATTCAACAGGTGAATGAGGGTCGGTGCTACGTCAACAATTTGAATTGGACGAAAACAATCTTTTGCTGGAATATTTGCCCCGTACCAAAGCAATGGTACATGAGTGTCGTAATTAAAGGCTGATCCATGAGAAGTGCCCATATGTGCTGTTGGTTCATCGATTTCCTTGGATAAATAACCAGGATGAAGCATAAAAATTAGGTCACCACTTCGATCTAAATCAAATCCCTTTTGAATCATTTGACCCCATTCGTCCAAAGTAGTATTTCCTGATAATAACGCGGAACGGGTAATGGCTAGTTTCACTTCCGGCCAAAGACGAATTTTTGCTGCTAGAAAATCGGCAACCACTTGTTGATTCAACTGTAAGGAATCAATCCTTTTCTGATTCAAATAAATGTTTTGATTTTCTTCCTTCTCCAATAAATCCGATCCAAATTGGTCAATCAAATCGCCTTTTAAAGACGCTAATCGCTCATTCAAAAACAAATATCCACCGGGCATTTTGAGGTCAACTAACATTTGAGGAACAGGAACTACCGCGTGATCTGCTGTTAAGAATACCACAAATCCTTCCTTGCCAAATTGAGACTCCAACTGAGAAAGCAATTTCTCCAATTGTCGATCTAAACGCGCATACATATCCTCCATTTCCAGAGAATAAGGTCCAAAAGCATGACCAGCAATATCTGGCGTAGAATACGAAATACACAACATATCAGGCTTGTTATCTGCACCTAATTTTTCACGGCTTATCGCTTCTAATGCCAAGTCAGTGAGCAACTCATTCGCGAAAGGTGAGACCGTAAACAACTTATGCGCGTTGTTCGTTACCGCTGCCATTTCTTTGAAATCATAAGGAAAAGTAGCAGATTTTTTACCTCCCAAAATGACTTCATATGGACTTTCATCCACGGATTTATAGGTTGATTTAGGATTCAACAAATCCCATTTCTTTACACATTTATCTGCGTTTTTAGCTTCATTGAATTGACTTAACCAATGCGGGATTTCAGATTGAAAATAGGTACTTGTAATGAACTTGCCGCTAGCGTAATCATACCAATAAGACCCATCGCTCAAATGTCCACCCGGTAAGATTGCACTGCGGTCTTTGATTGAAATCGAAATAACTTTTGATTGAGGTGAAGCCAATTTCAATTGATCTGTAATGGTATAGGTACGTAAGTTTTTTGGCGAGCATTGCCCCTCCAGAGATGCACTACCTACAGTTTGAAAAGTAGGATCAAATACACAATTTACGATTGTACTTGTTTGACGCTGATACCATTCATTTGCTACAATGCCATGATTAGAAGGAGTCGTTCCCGTATATATAGACGCATGACCTGGTCCCGTGTATGTCGGAACGTAATTATAAAGCGTATTTCGACAGTTTAATCCTTTGTTTAAAAAGCGATTAAATCCACCTGTGCTGAAATGATGCTGATACCGATACAAATAATCATAACACATTTGATCAATCACTATTCCCACCACAATTTTTGGTTGTTTTTGAGCGATCAGTTGCCCATAAAGTGAGGTGAATGCAAGCAAAATGTACAATCCGAATTTTTTCATGACTCAAATTTACGCATAACATCAAGATATATAAGCAACCTTTTGTAACTTCGGGACGTCTAAAAACCAAATTTTGTTATGAAGAAATTACTATTCTTAAG
>JBEEIV010000070.1:0-2868 GCA_041169645.1 Bacteroidota bacterium | reverse complement strand
AATGACTAACTCCTCATCGGAGAAACCTTCTCGATTGAAAGTGATTTCTGACATGTGCTGTTATTTTAACGAAAGATCTATTGAAAAGTGGTATTGTCCTTAAACTTTTAATCCACGGACCACGCGCTCTTTGCGTTTTGTTTTTTGGAGACGTTTTTTCACAACCATTAGGTGCGCCGAACGAGGAACACCCCGCATTAAATCTACTTTGTAATCATTTTCACCATATTTGATTTTTGGACCTCCCTGCATGTTCCAATCCACATCAAAATAGTAGCGTTTGATGGAACTTCCTTCAGTTTTAATCGCAAATGACAAGTATTTACCTTCCCCTTCTTCAAAGCGAACCAACACCTCACCTTTTGGACCAAATCCTTCGAACACACATTTTGTCAAGGCAGGTATTACAACTGTTTCGCGCTCACTACTCGAGCTAGAAACAAGTGTTCCATTCTGTGTTGTATTCTGACTATCGTCTCGTTTTTCTTGATTCAGAAATATAGCGTGAGAAGTGTAAAATTGTACTTGACGCATTTTCGAATCCGTATCAAGTGAAAACTCGTCTCTAATTTGAGTGGTATATGGAACTTTAACTCCACATGAAAATAGTAACGTTGACAAACCAACTAGTAAGAAGATATTTTTCATAATCCGTAATTTTGTTCAAATTTACAGAAAATAGAAATGAAACATCTTAAAAAACACATTTTAAACATGCGTTTCTTCTTCATTGCCTTATTCATTCTTTTCGTGAGCGCTGCATGTTCCAATCAAAAGGGAAAAAAAATAAAAAATTTGGAAGCGATTCGATCGAAATCAACCTATCAGCCAAAAAAGGACAGTGTCATCGTGGAAAATAAACTGGACACCCTACTTTCTATATACAATCAAGACTCGGTGCAAATGGACATGACTTCGATCGAACTAGATACCAACGAATCCTTTTTAGATCAATTCACCTTTAAAAACTCACTACGCGTCTACCTTACGGATTCGAAAGACCGAAAAACACATCACCAATACTGGCAATATAAAACCGACTCAACGTTGGTGAAAAACAATTTTTTCAATTGGTTCGATCGTGAATATGTGAAAGGAGACAGTACTATTCGCATCTACTCACATACAAAATTAGGCCCAGGTAACGTATTGTTTTTCTGCACCAATAAAAGCATCCACATCATAAAGAGTACCTCAAAAATAGACCCTGAAAAATGGCTACGTTTGATCCAACTAACCGAGAAAAAAGTTCGCTTCCTCTATGTTTGTCACCAAGCCAAGAACAAAGAAGCCAATTGGTATACAGTGAACAAGAAAAAACTAACTTTAATCCCAGAAGAATGAACCTACTCAACCGAGGACAAATCGTCGTCTTCCCAACGAAAGCATTCGAAACATGGTCTAGCTTACATAGCGAAGAAGAATTATTCTTTGCAGAAGACCCGGAACCAACAGTTTATTTAATCGAAGAAGAATTTTGGGATGATGAACTCATCCTAGAAAAACACCGAAAAAAAATCTTTCAAAGAGAATGTTTAGCCGTATGCGCCGATGAATCAAAGTGGCCTCAAATGAAAGACAACGAACAATTTAGATCGTATTTTACTGTTCATTTGGGATTGATGGTTTTCGATTTATTGGACAGTGAACTCCACCTCGAATCCACTGATTTATAGGCTTTTAAATAAATTCACATTCAAATATTGTGGATTAGAAGTAATTTCCTCTCCGAGCCAATCTGGGATGAGAAAGGACTGTTCTTCATGCGTCAATTCCAATTCAGCAAGTGTTAATCCGCTCCATTTACCATGAAAAACATCTACTTCCCACCTATTTCCATCGTGTACCACGACAAATCGTGTTTTTTCTAAGTAAGGTAATTTTGCCACTTCAATCATTTTCGAAGCATCTTCCTTTGGAATCTCATATTCAAACTCAAAACGAGCAATACCTTTTCCCATTTTTAGTGTTAAAAATGCACGTTCAGATTTGATTCGGATGCGTACCGACTTATGTTCATCATCAAATAAATACGCCTGAAGGATATGTGTTTCGGATTCAATTGAACCCATTTTCCATGCATCGCTTTTCACCAAGAACTTGCGCTCGATTTCGATCATCTTTCGTATTTTTTATATATTTTTACCAAAGATGCAACTAAATGAATGAGTATTGCGTCAACGTATCTGAAATTTTAAAGTTATCATAATGAAATTACACCTTACTATTCTTTCTATCTGCTTCCTTAGCTTTGGTATGAACGCACAAAAAAACATCGATTTAAATGGTATAAAAATTACCACGAAACAAATCAATTGCAACATTCCTGCGCAAGGCTATGAATCCGACTTGATTCAGCTAACCATTAAGAATGAGACAAATACAGTCAAAACAGTATCCTACAGTTTTGAATTGTTTTATGATGGTGTTTGCGCAACTTGTGACCACGAGGAGTACACATACACTCAGACACTACAGCCAAATGAGGTTTTGGTAGGTGAATGTTTGGATCGCAACCACATCGGATTGACCATTTTCCATCACATGCCTGCGCATTTGACAAAAACGACTTTAACAGATTTCAATATTAAAAACGTAGTCGTAAACTAAGAACTATGAACTTTAAGCATTTATTTGTCGCTGCAACTTTTATTGCAGGGACTTTCCAGAGTTTGTATGCGCAATGTACTATCGTTGCAAGTGCATCAAGTACTACCATTCCTTGTAATGGATCAGCCACCTTAAGTGTAAATGGCAGCGGTACAAGTCAAGTTGCCTTTGGCGAAACTTTCAATTCAGGTGTTCCAATAGGTTGGCAATTCTCTCAAACGGTAACTATTGCAAATAATACCTGTGGAGTTCCTTCGT
>JBEEIV010000069.1:0-13911 GCA_041169645.1 Bacteroidota bacterium | reverse complement strand
CCACTCAATAGAATCAATCGGTATTTTGTTCCTCGGTGTCTTTTATTTCTGACCCTCTACTTTCAATTGAATCTTTCTTTCGCTCAAAATTGGGACATTGATTTACTTGAAAAAATCAATTTGGAACGGAACAATTCCTTTGATCCTACATTTACTGTTATCACAAACAGTGTGACTCCCCTCAGTTTTGGTGCGCCCATTATCCTCATTGGTATTGGTCAACTAAAAAAGGATACGAGCATAACCAATAAAGGAATCATCGCGGGAGAGGCATTTTGTGTGAATGCGTTCACAACGACCGCTTTAAAATATGCATTCCACCGCGACCGTCCATTTGTTAGGTATCCGTATATTGATAAACAAGCTGATGCGGGTTCACCTTCCTTTCCATCTGGACATACCTCCAGTGCATTTGCGCTGGCTACCTCTCTGAGTTTGACCATGCCGAAATGGTATGTGATTGCACCAGCATACGTGTATGCAAGTGCGGTGGGATATTCACGCATGCATTTAGGGGTGCATTATCCGAGCGATGTACTGGCGGGGGCAATTGTTGGAGCCGGATCAGCGTTTTTATCCTATCATTTACAGGAAATTATCAGTCATTCCAAACGAAAAAATAGGATTCGCTTATAGTTCAGCTTATTTGGAAACATCAATTTTCAGTTTCTTTCCTTTGATTTTTTCAGGTCGAATACGCTGCAATAACTCACGTACATTTTGACGTTTAACCGCTACATATGAACTAAAATCTTGTACGGTAATGAGTCCAATTTCCTCTTTTGCTAGTCCTCCCTTTTGACCAAGAAATCCAACAAGGTCGATTTTATTGATTTTATCTTTTTTTCCACCACTAAAATACAAAGTGATCCATGGGCTATCAATTGGCGCATCTACTTTTTTCGGAAGCTTAAATTCCTCTTTGGGCATGTTCAGGTAATCCGGCGTGCGTTCGTCTGGATTCAAAAACAAATAGGATGATCCATTCGCTTTCATTCGGGCAGTTCTACCGTTTCGATGAATGAAGGCTTCTTCACTTTGTGGGAATTGAAAATGCACGACGTGTTGTATTTCGGGAATATCCAATCCGCGCGAACCTAAATCGGTACAAATGAGTGTGTGAAAACTCCCATTGCGAAATTTAATTAACGCACGTTCACGTTCGTCCTGTTCCATCCCTCCATGATATACCACAGCATCATATCCATTTTCTTGTAGGTAGGAACATACACTTTCTGTCGCTTCTCGGAAATTGCAAAAGACAATGCTTAATTCTCCATTAAATGAGCAAAGTAAGTCGAAAAGCCGTTCATACTTGTTTTGATTCCGAACAGGATACTTCCAAAAAGTAATAGATGGGTCTTCCGCAAAGGCAAGATGGTTTATGATTACCGGTTTTTCAAAGGATAAATATGGAGGAAATTCTTTGTGTTCGGTTGCGGATACTAGGGTCACTTTTTCCAAGGAACGAAAATGCTCATTGATGTAACTCATTTGATCATCAAAACCAAATTCTAAGCATTTATCGTATTCATCTACAACGAATTGAGTAACTTTAGATAAATCGATGGTTTCCCGGGAAATGTGGTCGCATATGCGCCCAGGTGTGCCAATTAAAACTACTGGTGCATCTGTTAAACTTTTCTTCTCCGTGGAGATGGAGTGTCCACCATAACACGTTAACACCTTTAAATTTGTTCGCATGGAGCGCCAAACGTCTTCGATTTGAATGGCCAATTCGCGCGATGGTGCTAAAATCAACGCTTGAATGTGTTTCGCGTTTTGATCTAAGTTTAAAAACAAGGGGAGCAAGAATGCAAATGTTTTTCCTGAACCCGTTTGAGATAAGATGAGTGTGTTTTTCGACGTTTGGCTTTTGTCCAAGGTTTCTTGTTGGAGCGCATTGAGGCTATTAAATCCGATGGATGTTAGAACCTTGGAAATTTGTTCGTGCGTTGCATTCATGGAACAAAGATACGTTGTCTTATTAGAACAATCATGAATTGTACCTCAAGCGAATCAATGCTCGTTCATCCATAGAAAACTTTATCGGACTAAATTTATTTAACGAAGAAGCATTTCGTGTGCTTTCTGTGTATTTTTGTGTCATTATTTTGCTATGTATTCAGTTCGACTTACCACCAAAGCGCACGGGATAACAACCGTTCACTTATTCCTTTTCATCATTGCCTTATCGTCCTGGATGATGTATGCCTTTGGTTGGAATTACCTAATCATTTTTTTGTCGAGTTCGCTCGTCCATGTGCTCATAGAATCAGGATTGCATTTGACCGGAATTCGACAGGGTGACATGTACTATGGTCAACGTAAAATCCCGAAAATTGGAGAAATTCTGTTGCGTTCGATGGTCGAAGGACCTGCATTTTGTGTTCCCGCTTTCTTTGTTGCGGATCAATTCCGTCAGTCACATTTCCTTTCGGCAATCATTGCTGTAATCGCAGTGGTTGGATCTGCTTCTTTTTATTTGGGTTGGTTCGATCGGAAACATTTTAGGGAGGCTTCCGTTCCTTCAGATGTCATTGTTAGTCGACGAGCAATGAGTAAACCGAGAGGAATGATGCTCCTTTCATTAATTAACTCCCTGTGTCTTTTAGCGATTGTATGTATGCCGGCGGATAGACAAGCACATGCGTTTACCTATTATTTTAGCTATGCTGGGCTGGTCCTTTTGTTTTATTTTATCAACTATAATTTAGGAGTCAGGTACATCGAATGCTATAATCATGAACTGAAAACATTCGAAAAGCCGGGTTTAGGAATGCAGGTTGCTGGATTAGTATACGACAGTACCTACGAAATGACTTTGCTCATTTCACCAGCATATTGGTTGACTTTTTACTTCGGATTTTTTCATTTTTGATTCCTGGGAATCGGAACAAGCTTCTTTTGATTTTCGTCCCACACTTTTAATGAAAGCATTTTCCATACTTCGCTCAGGGGAATCATTCTGAAGGGTAGTGTTTGTCCAAAGCGTTCCTTCGCTTCCTCCAATCGGTAAAATGGTATCCCTGACATCAAATGGTGAATGTTGTGAAATACCACATTTCCGGTGAGCCAACAGTACCATTTTGGAGCAGCGATATAGGTAGCTCCGTAAAAGGATGCTTCTTGGTAATGCCAAAAATCCTCTTTTTCCCAATACGTATCTTCAAATTGATGCTGCGCGTAAAAAGTGTAGGAAGCGACAAAGTAGAAAATAACAAGTGGGATATAGAAAATGATGAAAAGATTCGTCCATGAAAAATAAGCGTGAATTTTCCATAAAATGAAAGCGTAAAGCAAGTCATGCAACACCACCGAAACATTTGCCTTCCAATTAAAACGTGGGTGAATGAGACGAAACATGAGTCCCAAATTGATGGTCGGCGTGAGGGTAAATCGAGTGAATTTGGAGCGCATAAATCTGTATGCTAAGCGTTTCATTACAGCGGAATTACGGTATTCATCAAGTGTCATGGTCCATATTTCCGGATTAAAACTTCGTTTGTCCAAATTTCCTACATGCATGTGATGGCTATGATGAATGTATTTCCAGAGTGAGTAAGGAATCAGGATCCCAAATCCCATGAGGTTACCAGCGATGAAGTTTGCCGTTTCAGTCCGGTAAAAACTTCCATGACCACAATCGTGCTCAATCACATAACTGCGACACATAAATGCGGTGGTTATCGGAATGGATAAAAGCAATCCTAGTGGGAAAAACACCACAAAATAAGCACTCAATAAAACGCTGGTCCAGAATACAAAGATGGTTGAGAAAAAATACCAATTTGCACGCCGAATATTCTTCGCGGTAAATGGTTTCAGTAGCTCAATGGCTTGATCGAATTGCGTTTCCCTGTTTTTCATGGATGAGATTGATCCTATCAAAAGTACAAAATCGCCCGGAAATGCTGCCAATTTTATCAAGCAATCCATCTTGAACAGAAATTAACTATCTTTAACTTACAAATGAAGTCGAATAATACAGATTTAACCCTGCATTTATTTGGAGGGAATACCAAAGATTTTTCTTGGGTTGAATGCTGGCAAGGAATTGTTCAAGAGGAAAAGGACAAAGCGTCGAAAATGAGGCATTTGAATGATCAAAGGACATCCGTGATTGTCCGTGCCCAATTGAGAAAATGTTTGTCTGAGTTTATGGGTATCCCACCCTTGGAAATTGACTTAGCACAAAACGCTTTTGGAAAAAGCCTGCTGCAAAATTCCACCCATCCTTCCTTTAGCGTTGCACATACTGAGCATACTTTTGTGATCGCCGTTAGCGAATTTGCCTCCATAGGAGTGGACATCGAATCCGAATCTCGCGAATGTCAATTGGAGAAAATAACAGCGGTTCTTTTGACACCTGAAGAACACCATCATTGGAAACAATGCAAAGAATCGACCAATGATATGCAGCAACTATTGAAATTATGGACACAGAAGGAAGCACTTGTGAAAACCTTGGGGACTTCCTTGGAAAAAGGGATGCAAACGTTCCAATTATGGAATGATGGAAATGTGTGTGTGCCAAATCGTTCAGAAATTCGTCGGGATAATCATTGCTATACCGTGCTTACGGATTCTTGGATGTCCAGTTTTTTCATTTCCATTGCCATACAATCTACTGAATTTGTTCAGCCAAACATTGAATTCCATACCTTGTCCAACGAACTACACTACTGCGCCTAATGAATAGCATTTTTAACGAATTTAACCGTTGTTTACGCGAACATCCCGATCAACTATTGTATGTCTACTTGGATAAACAAGGAAAAATAAAGGAATCGTATAGTTACCAAGAATTTGACGAAAAAACGTGCATCCTTGCGCACTATTTACAAGAAAAACACCAGTTAAAAAAAGGTGATCGCGTGTTGCTTGCATATCCTCCGGGATTGGAGATGATATGTGCCTTTTTTGCCTGTGCCAGAATCGGATTAATTCCTGTGCCGGTTTACCCTCCCGCCAACCAAGGATTTTATTCTTCCTTGCAAAAAATGAATTTTATTGCGGAAGATTGTGGCGCAAAAGCCGTATTGACTGATCGAACCTATTATTGGTCGATGCAAATCAACTTGACACGAAAAAAACTAGCGAAATTATCCTTCCGATCTGAAACTGTTTCGAAACTTGACTGGATCGTTAGTAGCGATGCACGATTCAAAGGAAACAAGGAATTGCGTGAAAACTTTTCAGAAATCTTATTTATTCAATACACTTCCGGTTCTACCAATCAACCGAAAGGAGTCATGGTCACCCATGAAAACATCATTTACAATGGAAAAAGTGTAGTAGACCATAAACCCATCGGCGTTTCATGGTTACCGCAATACCACGACATGGGACTCATCGGTTACTATTTGTTCTTCGCCATGAAAGGTGGAACGACGTATGGATTTTCACCGTTAGACTTTATCGAACGTCCTGCCCTTTGGTTTGAGACCATTACAAAATACAAAGGAACGGCCTCTTCCGCTCCTAATTTTGCTTATGAATATTGTTTGCGTCCAGGCAAAATACCGGAGGAAGCCTTTTCCCAATTTGATTTGAGTTCACTCCAGTTTTTAATGACGGCAGCGGAACCCATTCGAACGAAAACATATGATGCCTTTATCGCTAAATTTAAGCCTTTGGGCTTAGCACCAAAAAATTATTTTGCGGCCTATGGATTGGCAGAATTTTCTTTGGCTGTGTCAAATTACGGACGAAACTGCATACATGTGGATGCTGCAGCGCTGAAACGAAACGAAGTCAAAATTCTTACAGATCAAGAAACAGAAGCATCTTTTCATTCCATTATGAGTTGCGGTAAACTTTTGGGCGATACGCAGGTGAAAATCGTTCGAATCGGAGAGGAGGGATTTCAGGCGGCTGATCCAAACGAGGTAGGTGAAATTTGGTTGCATGGCTCAAGTAAATGCAAAGGATATTGGAATCAACCACAACTCACGGAGCAGCAATTTAAAGCAACATTGCCCGGTTCGGACTTGGAATGGTTGCGCACGGGTGACCTCGGTTTTATGCTCCATGATGAAATTCACATTTGTGGTCGAACCAAAGACATGATCATCATCCGTGGATTAAATTATTATCCACACGACATTGAATTACTTGTTGAGCAAGACAAAAACTTGCGTAAAGGATGTTCTGTAGCTTTTTCCGTTGAAGAAAATAACCGAGAAAAACTGGTGGTCATTGCCGAACTAAAATCAGGTCGAAAGGAAACGGCTATTGAGGAAATAAATCAGCGGATTCAACAATATTTAGGGATTTTGGTTGATGAATTTATTTTTATTCCAGCGCGAACAATTTCTAAAACTAGTTCAGGGAAAATCATGCGTGCCCACATGAAAAGTCGTTACGAACGGATGGACTTATCCATTATTTCTAGTGCCCGTGCAGAAGAAGCAATGGGTCAATTGGATAACGTTGAAACGATAAAGCAAACCGTCAAAACAACAGAAATTCAATCACAATTTGATGAACTGTTTCATAAGTATGGGTTACAAGGAAACGAGAGTGAATCCCTCGCTGAATTGGGCTTTGATTCACTTCGACTAGCTGAATTTGCTTATGATCTGAAGCAAAGCATTCAAAATGAAGGATTTGATGAGCTAGCTCAGGAGATTGACCTTCGTTTGCTGCAAAAAATTGCGATGTCAGAATTATTCGAATTGGTACAAGGATTACAGCATGCGGCTCCTCAAGCAAAGTTCCGATTTAAAGCAGCCTTCAACCGAATTCATCAAGAATTTTCGCTGATGGAGCAAGAAATGATGCGGAATGACGCGCAGTATGATTTGGCACAGGAACTAAATTGGCATCCGGAAAATTCATTGAAGCCAGGGAACGGTATATTTCTCACTGGAGCAACAGGGTTTTTTGGACCTTTTCTTTTGAAAAGTTTGCTGGAACAAACGGTGGACCCCATATGGGTATTGGTTCGAGCAAGTAATCAGAACGAAGGAATCGCGAAACTTAGGAAAGCGTTTGATACCATTCAACCATCAGATCAACATCGCTTGGAATTCGATCAGCGCATACGTGTAATTCTCGGAGATTTATCTAAGGTGAAGTTCGGATTGATGGAGGAGGACTGGAATGAATTAGATGCGAACATTCATACCATTTACCACAATGGAGCGTTGGTAAATTACCTGTTGGACTACGAATCGATGCGTGGAATCAATGTGGATGGAACGAATGAAGTATTGCGTTTGGCGATGGGACGATTCCATAAATGTTTAAATCACATTTCGACCACATTTATCTTTGGTTGGTCGGTAAAAGACACGCTTTACGAAACGGATCAAAATGCGGAAATGGAGCGCTTGGATTTTGGGTATAGTCAAAGTAAATGGGTTTCCGAACAATTGGTTTTTCAGGCGATGAAACATGGTCTGAAAGCTCGTGTTTTTCGTCCGGCCTTAATTTCCCCATCGATTCAAGGAGATGGGTATAATTTTGACATTTCCATTCGCTTATTGGCTTTCATGTTAAAGCATGGGATTGGGACCTTGGCACAAAATCAAGTCAGCTTTACACCCGCGGATTTAGGTGCGCACAACATCGTTGCAATCAGCCAACTTCAAAAAAGTGAAGGATTGACTTTTCACGTCACTCGGGATGCCTATGCACAGATGAAAGATATTACTGATATTTTGGCCAAATTAACGGGTAAATCTTTTCAACAGTTTAGTCTTTCGGACTTCGTTCCGGAGGTGGTAGGACGATGTCAAAAAGAGGATTTACTCTTTCCATTATTGAATTTTTTAGTTAAATCAGTTGACAACATAGGCTCCATGGAGTTCAAGTTGTATAGCAACGCAAATTATCGTACATTTAGAATGGCGTCCGAACAGGGAATTCAAGATCCTAGTTTAGAGCAAGTTGTTCAAGGAATATTAACCTTTATGTTGAATCATCACATTGTGAGCACAGATTAACTTATGGCACTTTCAAAAATCACAAACACCCAAAATGTTCCAACTTGGCAAGTTGCCTTGGATACGCCTGCTTTGTTAAATAGCCCGGTTCAGGTATTCGAAAAGTACCGAAAAAAATACGGAAATGTCTTCTCCTTTCGATTTGGTGTGAAACGTACCATTGTAGTGGCGGATCCGGATTTGTTAAAACATGTGTTAAAAGACAACAATGACAATTACCATAAATCGCATATTCAAACGGAGCGATTCGTCGAATTTCAGGGAGTTGGATTAACAAACAGCCATGGAGATTACTGGCACCGTCAAAGACGCTTGTTAAGCATGGGGTTTACGCGTTCGCGACTGACGGAAATTTTGCCCATTCAATTAAAAGTATTGGAAGATTTCATGAAAGGATTTGACGCCGATGTGGCTAAAGGTCCAGTTGATATTCACCGTCAAATGGTCATGTTTACTTTGCTTTCTGTAGGAAAATCCTTGTTTGGAAGTCAAATGAAAAAAGTGGAACTCGAGCAATTTGCTGATGCCATCGCTGAAGTTCAGGCATACTTGGTGAAAAAGGTGGTTCAACCTTATTTGTTTCCTTGGTTTGCGTTGACAGGTCAAGATAAAAAACACCATCAAATACGCACAGAGGGGGAACAAATCGTCATTGATTACATCGAAGAGCGCAGAAAAAGTCAAGACAAAGGATTTGATATCTTGCAATTGATTTTGGATACGCCATACAAAGACACGGGTGAATTGATGGATGATGAAACCGTCAAGGTGGAAATCCTACAATTATTAGTCGCTGGTAATGAGACGTCAACAACTGCTGCTACTTGGACATTTTACCAACTTTCTAAATATCCGGAGCATGTACGTCAAATACGGAAAGAAATCAATGAGGTCTTTGGCGACGGTGAGGTGAGTTATGCCAAGTTGCATGATTTGACTTATTTAATCAACGTCTTAGATGAGTCGATGCGCAATTATCCGCCGTTTTGGATGATCGACCGCGTAGCACTCGCTGATGATGAATTCAATGGGGTAAAAATTCCAGCGGGAACAACGGTTGTTCCATACATTTATGGCGTGCACCACAATGAGTCGGTTTGGCCGAATCCGGATGTGTTTGATCCCAGTCGCTTTGAAGTAAAACATCATCCATTCGCATTTATTCCATTTGGCGGTGGACCAAGGGTGTGCATTGGACAAAACATGGCACTCATGCAAATTTTACTTGTTCTGGCGACCATTATCCGTAAATACGATTTCAAAGTAGTGAACAACCAAGAAATTGGGATTAAATCCATGATGTTATTGCGCCCTGACGGTCCAATACCAATGGAGTTTATTCCTGTTTAAGTTGGTCATCCTTCCAAAAAGAAAGGATCCCAGTCATTTTTAAGTTGTTCAAGTAGATGTGAATCAATCGGATATGCTGCTTTCCGATGCGCTTGGTTCTTTTGCAAGAACGTGGCAAAGTGCGCGGCATCAAAATCGCCTAATGCAAGTTCCTGGTACACTTTTTTTATGGTCGACTCTGTGTGGTCATGTAAATCTTCAAACGATAATTCGATGAGGTGTTTCTTTGGGATGATGCTTTTTTGCTCTTCATAGTTTTTCATCAGTAGGGGGAAAGTCCATTTCACAAGATTGGAAATCGCTTCCTCATTTAACTGTTGTAAGCTGTTTTCGCGTTGGATTGCCTCCCAAAGGTACATGCTGGAATGATAAACGTCGTAGGAGCCGCGAGAAAGGTAAATGAAAGAGGCATTTGGGTAACGTTTTAAAAGCGCTTTGATTCGACCCGTGTCTCCAGGTGATTTGACAATGATTCGTTTGTTTTTACTTTTCCATGAAAGTTTTCGGATGAGGTAATCATAATCAGATAAATCTAGTTCCGTTTCCGAGGTAAAAACACGCTGTTGCATTAAGTGCTGATAACGCTTTGGAAATAGGTGAGCCCACGTGTAAGCTTGTGTACTTCCGAAGGAACAAAGCGCAGTGTCGATTTCTCCACTTAAGGATAAATCCAACTGACTTCGTTGGAATGCATACTTCAAACGGAATATTTTTGCAAATCTGTTCAGGAGAGGCATCATCCATGATTCGGTTAAAACGTAATGATCTGGAAACAACATGCGGTATAAATTCGTCGTACTAAAATTCGGATCTTCATTTAGGATGTTTTGCATGTGGGATGTTCCACTTCTCCAATGTCCTAAAATAAATATGGGGTCCTCGCGCATGACGTGTTTTCGTATGCGAAAATCGAAAAGAATGAGTTCTGTCAATCGAAATGGTTCGAAAACAATGAAGCGAAGCACATAGATCAAAAAAAACGGTATGCGACGCCAGGAAATTCCACCTAATCGGACTGATTGGAATAGAAAAATAAAAAGAGGATAGAAAGGAAGGTATCTTTTCATCATGTTTCAATGCATGAAAGTAAGCAATATTTTCAGGATTTAAACGTCAAAAAAACGTATTTTTGATTCAGAATAAGTTAGTAAAAGTCATGCCTCATTTTTCCACAGAACATCAGAAAAACACTGCGTTTGGAGACACGGTGAGGAAGCGTGTCAATGATTTCATGAAAGAAAATCAGTTGTCAAAATTTTCTACCAAAGCCATGATTTGGAAAACCTTGCTATTGACAACAGCATATTTGGGCGTTTTTTTTGTTCTGCTATGGAATCCTATTGATTCGATCATATTGATTTTTTCATGCTATGGCATTCTTGGATTATTATTAGGAATTATCGGAATGAACATCATGCACGATAAGGTTCATGGGGCATATGCTGAAAGTCCTTTTTGGAATTTCATGCTCGAAATCCCAATTTTCCTCATTGGTTTGGAATCTAAAATTTGGCATATCGAACACAATGTCCTGCATCATAATTTTACGAATGTGGAAGGAATGGACCACGACATACACCACCGATACGTTTTTCGTTTTTCCGAAAACCAACCAAAAAGATGGTTTCACCGCTATCAGCATATTTACGCCTCCATGATTTATGGACTCTTGCTTTTTGAATGGTTGACGCTCAAGGATTTCATTAAAGTCATTCAATACCGAAAAAGAAAACTGATTCCAAGTTTCAATCAAGCGCTCGGATTATTTATTCAGATTTTCATCAAAAAATCCGCTTTTCATTTGATTTTTCTGGGTATTCCATTGTATTTCTTATCAATGAATCCGTGGTGGATTTTCCTTGGATATGCATGGATGTTGGTCTGTGGCGGATTTTTCATGACCATGGTTTTTCAATTAGCACACATTGTTCCAGCTGTTCGCTTTGTTCCAAACAACCAAGAAGAAATTGAGGAGAATTGGTTCGTTTATCAACTGCAAACGACTTCTAATTTTGCGAATGGACACCCCTTGGTTTCAACGGTAATTGGAGGATTAAATCATCAAATAGAACACCATTTGTTTCCAAGCATTTGTCACGTACATTATCCACTTCTTGCACCAATAGTCAAACAAACAGCTGAGGAATTTGGAGTGCCTTATTATTGTTTGCCAAGCGTCGGATCAGCCGTTCGAGCACATTTTCAACTACTTAAATCGCTAGGGAATTAAGTGTTTATTCCTTGATGAATTTCTGTTGAATGGATTGACCAGATATTGTAGTTACTTCGCAGATATAGGCCCCACTCATTAAATCAGAAACGTTGAATTCATTTTGCTGTATGTGCCTGAATTCCTTCACTACAGAACCAGTTAGCGCATAGATTTTTAGATCCGCAATTTCTTCGTTATGTTGTAAATGCAATGAACCTTGAACTGGATTTGGATAGATGCGAAGTTCGTTCAGAACATGATCATTTACCCCTGTTACCATGTTGTGAAAAAGTACATTGTCTACATACACGATACCATTTCCAACTGGATTTCCAGATAAGATTAATTGTGCGATGTGGTTGTTATAGGAAAGGTTGGTGAAATTGGTCAAGGGAATGTCCAAATTTACCCAATTCTCAAGGGTAGGTGTAAAAGCGATTTCATGTTCTGAGTCATCTCCACCACCATACGCTAGGTTGAAACCAAAATCCACCAATTTCACTCGGAATTCGGTCATGTTTGCCGTCCAAACATCGAGGTAAAGATGGGTCATGTTGGAAAGGTCTAAAATATTACCCCCAGTTGTTTCAATACCTACAAAATTCAATGCGCTGTATTTTTTGGTATCATTTCCTTGAATTTGAATGTCGCTCAAACTTCCTTGTGACCATCCTGTTTGCCATGTGTCAACAGGAACGTTTGTATAGACGTTGCTAAACATGGAAATGACATCTATTGGATCAAATGTTGGATCCGGAGCAGGAACCATTGGTGTAGCTAATGGTGGACCTTGTACTCCGAACGTAATGTTGTCAAAGTAGCAAATATTAGTGGAAGATCTATTCTGAAAATCTGGAAAGATTATGAGTTGATCGATGCCGCTGGATGATGGTAAGCCAAGAATTGGTGTGAAGTCGAAGGTTAATTCTTCCCATTGATTGATGAGCGTGTTTGCAACAAGCAACTCTCCGGTTGAAGCCCCTGCCGCAGTGGCAAATTTGATTCCGACATTGCTAATAACTGGTTTGAAAACCATGATTTTGACAATGCAATTATTCGGATTTAAGGTAAATGTCCCCAAATCTAACGCATGTGCACTTTCCACTCCAGCATATGGTGCTCCTCCTTGAAGTGCGGTAAATTTTGCGGCACGTGTGGAGGTGTTGATTCCTGTTTGATCGGGATTCCCAACAATTTCTAAAGGAGGATTCCCCAGGTTCTCAAATACGGTCCATGTCCACGTTAAACCATATTCTCCTGGTTCGAAACTAATGGGACCATTTTGGGCAAATGAAGAAAGCGAAAAAACAAGAAAAGTTAGGGATAAAAGTAGGCGCATGGTATAGGTTTTGGTTAAATGTACAATAATTATTTGGATATCTTTATCCACCCATCCATCAAAAATCGTAGAAAACCCTTAAAATTCGAATTCACCTAAATCAACCACGTCGTCTGTAACATTTAACCTGCGTGTAATTTCCCGTTTGTATTGCTTACGCGTTCCATATTGCTTGAATAACTGGACACTTAAGGTTGCTTTTCCATTGACACTTGGACGATGATCACCATAATAATGCGCTTCAATGTGATAGGTTCCATGTTGTGCATGGCGTATCATGTATTCTTCTGGACCATATCCCTGTGTGAAATCATTTGAAATTCGGCCCCCATTGTTTGTCAAAGGATAGGAATACATGCATTTCTCTCCATCGGGTTCGGTAACCCATAAATCGACATCCGTGTCGTCAGTATCCCAATTTAATACGATGCGGATGTCAACAGGTAAGGATTTGATGAAAGCAGGATCGATGAAATCATGGTTCAAGTTTAGTGGATGCTGGGCAATGATGTTATTGATTTCATTCAGCGCAATGCATTGAATCCCGTCGAAGCGACCGTCGTAGGGTTCAGTCACCGCTCGATACAAGTAATGCAATGCTTCGGAGTAATTCCCCAGTTTTTCGTAGGCCAAACCTAGATCTCGGTAGGACTGAGGTTCATCTGGACGTAGGTCAATTAGATGTTTAAACAAGGACAAGGCAAGTTCCTTTTCCTCTAATTGCAGAAGTCGTTGCGCGACAATGCGCAGCAAGCTATGATTTTCTAAATCCAATTCAGCAATGTTGGTCAAAACACGAATGCCTTCAGCATACCTTTTTTTGTAAATGAAGTAGTCGCTGACATCCAAATAAAAAGACGGTTGACTGGCATATTTTTCACGTTCCTTTAAATATTCTTGATAGGCATCTTTGATATGTACAGATTTGATCCGCTTCAGGTACGGTGTGTTTGGGTTCCATGCAGCAACACGGAGTGATCCTCGTATCGGTTGGGAAGAAGAAATTCCTGTAGCATTCATATCCGTTACCGATAGCTGATATGAACCAGCTATCGCGT
>JBEEIV010000068.1:0-17065 GCA_041169645.1 Bacteroidota bacterium | reverse complement strand
GTTGCGCCACTTGTCACATGCCGCAAAACTCCTTTTCAGATCCGAATCAATATTCTGTGGGAATTGATGGTGTTGCTGGCAACCGACAATCCATGGCCTTAATCAATTTAGGTTGGGAGGACTTTTTCTTCTGGGATGGAAGAAAATCAACACTTGAAAGTCAAATCATTGAACCGGTAATTAATCCGATTGAGATGCACCAATCATGGAAAAATACAATCAAGAAATTGAATGCAGACATGACCTATCGCAATCGCTTTTTCAAGGCGTTCGGCGAAGAAGGTGTTGATTCCTTAAAAGCGACAAAAGCCATCGCTCAATTTATTCGAACCATGATTTCGAGTGAGTCGAAATATGACGTAATGTATAAATTCGAGAACAATATGCCTTTAACGGCATCCGAACAAAGCGTTTTGGCAACCATTGATGTGGATGAATGGGCAGGATACGATCTTTTTAAAAGTTTAAATGGTGCGGATTGTTTTCACTGCCACAATGGTCCACTCATGCGAGTGAAGAAATTTAGTAACAATGGCTTAGATGCTACGTTCTCCGATTTGGGTAGAGGAGGTGTTACGCAAAATCCAGAAGATTATGGTAAATTCAAAGTTACCACATTGCGTAACATCGCGTTGACTGCACCATACATGCACGATGGGCGCTTTGCTACTCTAGATGAAGTCATTGAACATTATTCCAGCGGGATTCATATGAGTCCAACCATCGACCCATTGATTGAATTCGCCAATCAAGGCGGTGTACAATTAGATGCGCAAGAAAAATACCTGTTAAAGAAATTCCTATTAACCCTAAGCGACTACAATTTTATCACAAATCCAAAATTTAAAGATCCAAATTAATGGGAGAAGGCACGAGACTTACAACGGAAGAAAAGGCGCTAAAAATTAACTTGACTCCAGATATTTATGGTTGTTTTGCTGAAATTGGTGCAGGTCAGGAAGTGGCTGCTAATTTTTTTAAGGCCGGAGGAAGCTCAGGTACAATAGCCTACACGCAGTCTGCTTACGACATGAAAGTGTCTGATTCCATGTATGGAGAAACGATACGCTACGTGTGCGAAGAACGACTAACTACGATGTTAGAAACGGAATTCATGCACTTACAAGATATTTTACCCATTAAAAACAGAGAATCGCGGTTTTTTGCTTTTTGCAACACGGTAGAATCGTTGAATTACCACAAAACCAATCAGGGACAAGGTTGGGTTGGAATGCGTTTTCAATTGGGAATCGACAAAAAACCAAATACGGTAATTCTTCACATCAAAATGCACGACAATAGCCACAAAGCGCAGCAAGAAGCATTGGGTATATTGGGTGTTAATTTGGTCTATGCTTGTTATTTTCAATCGCATGACATCGATGAATTCATCAATGGTATCGTCCACCGCTTACCAAGGGACCGCATGGAAATTGATATGTTACGAATTTCTGGTCCAGATTTCGAAGAGATGGACAATCGCATCATCGCACTAAACTTAGTTCGTAGGGGAATTACCAATGCCACAATGTTCGATTTAGCTAAAAACGTGATGCAGCCATCTACAGCGCTATACAAGAAGAACATCTTATTAATGCGCGGCCGTTTTCGTCCGGTAACGAAGGTTCACATTGACATGATTGAGAAGGCCCGGAAAGAATTCTTGAAAGAAAACCGTGTGAAGGAAAAGGATTTGGAAGTTGTTTTCGAATTGACTTTGAAAGACTTAACGGCGGATGGAAAAATTTCGGATAAGGACTTTTTAGACCGAGCAGAATTACTTGGCTCCTTGGGTTATACGGTAATGATTTCCAATTATTTAAAACACTACAAAATGCTCGAATACCTTTCGGCCATAGCCAAAGGCAACTTAGTTGGAGTCATCATGGGAGTGTATAATTTGCACATTATTTTCGACGAAAAATATTACGATAATTTACCCGGCGGATTATTGGAAGCATTCGGTAGAGGATTTGGTCACAACGTAAAATTGTTTGTTTATCCGGCCATCAACGTGGAAACAGGAGAATTATATGGCCTGCAGAACATCAAATTACCAGAAAACCTAACTGGATTGCTTACTTACATGCAAGCAAATGATAAAATTGCCGCAATTCCAGAGTACAATGAGCGCCTTTTACACATTCTTTCCGATGACGTATTGAGTAAAATCAAAGCCGGTGCTGTTAGTTGGGAAGATGATGTTCCATATGAAGTTGTCCAAGCAATTAAATTCTTTGAATTGTTTGGGTATCAGAAAAAAGAAGTGCTGAACTAATGCCTCACATTAAAAATGCGTTGATTCGTTTTCGCATCATCGATCGGATGCTGCGAAACAAGTATAAGCCATTTCCAAGTAAACAAGATCTGCGGGCAGCATGTGAAGAATCCCTATATGGTTCAGATTACGGAACAAACATCTGTGATTCTACCATCGAAAAGGACATGTTCAACATGAAAATGGAACATGATGCGCCGATCAAATATTCTAAATTGCACAAGGGATATTACTACGAAGACCCAAATTTCAGTATCAACGACATTCCATTATCAGAGGACGAATTAAGTTCCATCAAGTTCGCCGTAAAAACGCTCCAACAATTTAAAGAAGTTCCATTCTTCCAGCAATTTGGAAATGCGATTGATAAAATCGTCGATCGCGTGTCCATTGGGGGTAATCCGGAGGACGAAGACATTCAGAAATACGTCCAATTTGAATCCGTTGTTTCCAGTGGGGGAAATGAGTTTTTACCGTTAATATTAGAAGCGATTCGCGGTAAAAAAATGCTCTGGTTCATCTATGCAAGTTTTATCAAAGGCGTTGAAAAACCCAGAAAAGTTTCACCGCTCTTTCTCAAAGAATACCGAAACCGTTGGTACCTGATTTGCTTTGATAAATTAAAAAACGACATCATTACGTATGCCTTGGATCGCATGAAGGAACCTAAAGTACTTGAGGATGAAGCAAGTTTGCCCGTCGACTTTGATCCTGCAAGGTATTTTCAAGATACCATCGGAATTACCTCTTACAAAGGAAAAGCAGAACGTATTGTATTGAAAGCAAATGCTGTTGCGGCAAAATACATTGCTTCACAACCATTTCATCAATCTCAAAAACGCTTGAAAGAAACACCAGAATTCAGTATGTTTGAATTGACGGTGTTGGTATCAGAGGAATTTACACGAAATTTGCTCGGATATGCTGGAGAAGTAGAAGTGCTGGAACCTGAGCGTTTAAGGAATTTAATCTCTGAACGAGCAAGGCAATTGAACCGCATTTATCATCCAACCTAAGTTAAAACGATTATCAGAAATAACATGGAAATTCTCAAAGAAATAAAAAATGGCATTTGTCGGATAACACTGAATAGACCAAGTGTATTCAATTCCTTCAATAAAACAATGGCCATGCAATTGCAGGAAGTTTTGGACGATTGCGCCGTGAATCAAGCGATTCGTGCGGTGTATATTACCGGAGAAGGAAAAGCTTTCTGTGCGGGACAAGACTTAGCTGAGGCGATTGATTCTGAGGGACCAGAACTTAAATCGATAGTTCGTGATCATTACAACCCGATCATTCTCAAAATTAGGGAACTGGAGAAACCGGTAATTGCTGCAGTAAATGGCGTAGCAGCCGGAGCTGGAGCGAACATTGCCTTGGCCTGTGACATCGTGGTGGCGAAAAAATCAGCCTCCTTTATTCAAGCGTTTTCAAAAATTGGTTTGATTCCAGATTCAGGAGGAACGTATTTTTTACCGCGTTTAATTGGGGTGCAAAAAGCGATTGCCTTGATGATGACCGGAGAAAAAGTCTCTGCGGATGATGCGGAACGCATGAACATGATCTACAAGGTATTTGAAGATGATACTTTTGAAGAAGAAAGCTGGAAACTCACCGAAAACCTAGCCAATATGCCTACGCGCGGATTAGGACTTACAAAAAAAGCGGTGAATTTGGGATTATTTAATTCCCTAGAAGATCAATTGGATTTAGAAGAACAATTACAAACGGAAGCAGGAGAAACGGATGACTTTACAGAAGGTGTCAATGCATTCATTCAAAAACGTCCGGCTGAATTTAAAGGAAGATGAGTAAAATAATTGGTGTTATTGGCGCAGGAACCATGGGTTCAGGCATTGCACAGGTTGCCGCTCAATGTGGACACCCTGTTTTTTTAATGGATGCGAGCACGGACCAACTCGACCGTGCAAAATCAGGAATAGAAAAATCCTTGATGAAATTGGTAGAGAAGGGAAAGTTCACCGAGGATCAAAAAAAATCCATCGAAGCTTCTGTTAGCTATGTTCGTTCGCTCGAAGCGCTTGCTACATGTGATGTAATCATTGAAGCAATTGTCGAAAAAATGGAAGTGAAGCATTCGGTTTTTTCAAGTTTAGAAAATATCGTTTCACCGGAATGTATTCTTGCGAGCAACACCTCTTCCCTATCCATTGCATCCATAGGATCTGCTTTGAAAAAATCGGATCGCATCATCGGGATACACTTTTTTAATCCAGCTACCATCATGCCTTTGGTGGAAATTATTCCTTCGGTTCAAACAAGTGAAGCAACATTGAATCAGGCAGTGGATTTGATCAAAAATTGGGGGAAAACAGTTGTTGTCTGTAAGGATACACCAGGATTCATCGTCAACCGTGTGGCGCGTCCATTTTATGGAGAAGCATTGCGCATCTACGAAGAAGGTATCGCTGATTTCGCGACCATCGATTGGGCCATGACCCACTTTGGTGGATTCAAAATGGGTCCATTCACGTTGATGGATTACATTGGAAACGACGTCAATTACGCCGTTACTGAATCCGTTTTCAGCGCATTTTATTACGATCCTCGTTTCAAACCATCATTCACCCAAAAACGACACAGCGAAGCAGGCTTTTACGGGAGAAAAACCGGACGTGGCTTTTATGACTACGCGGAAGGAGCAATTATGCCTATTCCAACGATGGATGAAGCACTTGGAAAAAAAATCTTTGAACGGATTTTAGTGATGCTAATTAATGAAGCGATTGATGCCGTATTAATGAGCGTTGCATCTATCGAAGACATCGATTTGGCAATGACAAAAGGAGTGAATTATCCAAAAGGTTTGTTGAACTGGGCGGATGAACTCGGATTAGATTGGGTTTTGAACAAATCGACAGCACTTTTCGACGAATACGGTGAAGATCGCTACCGACCGAATGCCCTTTTAAAAAGAATGGTGAAAAACAGGGCTAAATTTTATGCATAGTCGGGACTTAAAGGCTTTACATTCCCGAGGAATATTGTTATTTTTGCACACTAAAATATATTAAATGGCTTACTTATTTACATCAGAATCCGTTTCTGAAGGACACCCAGATAAAGTTTCAGATCAAATTTCTGATGCACTCATCGATCATTTCATGGCATTTGACCCTAGTTCAAAAGTGGCTTGTGAAACCTTGGTAACAACTGGTCAAGTTGTTTTGGCTGGAGAAGTAAAATCCACTTCATACCTGGATGTTCAGGCAATTGCTCGCGAAACGATTCGTCAAATTGGATACACAAAATCAGAATACATGTTCGATGCAAATTCCTGTGGGATTTTCTCTGCATTACACGAACAGTCATCTGACATTAACCAAGGTGTTGAGCGAACAAATCCAGAGGATCAAGGTGCAGGTGACCAAGGAATGATGTTTGGTTATGCTACCATTGAAACTGATAATTACATGCCCTTGGCATTAGATCTTGCTCATAAAATTTTGCAAGAATTGTCTTACATCCGTAACAACGAACCAAACTTGATTCCTTATTTGCGTCCTGATGCAAAATCACAAGTAACGATTGAATACTCTGATGACAACGTTCCACAACGCATCGATACGATCGTTGTTTCAACGCAACACGATGATTTTGATACGGAAGCAAGCATGTTGGCGAAAATCAAAAAAGACATCGTTGAAATCGTGATTCCTCGTGTGAAAGCGAAATTGAAACCAGCACTTCAAGCATTGTTTAACGACGCAATCACCTACCACATTAACCCAACTGGGAAATTTGTGATAGGTGGTCCACACGGAGACACTGGTTTAACTGGAAGAAAAATCATCGTGGATACATACGGTGGAAAAGGTGCACATGGTGGAGGAGCATTCTCTGGAAAAGATCCTTCCAAAGTAGACCGTTCCGCAGCATACGCAACACGTCACATTGCGAAAAATGTTGTTGCAGCAGGACTGTGTGATGAAATCCTTGTTCAAGTTTCCTACGCAATTGGTGTAGCAAAACCATGTGGATTGTACGTAAATACCTATGGAACATCGAAAGTAAACATGACCGATGGAGAGATTGCAGAGAAAATCAGTGAAATCTTCGACATGCGTCCATACTTCATCGAACAACGTTTGAAATTGAGAAATCCAATTTACCAAGAAACAGCCGCTTACGGACACATGGGACGTAAAAACGAAGTTGTTACAAAAACATTCAAAGCACCAGACGGGACAACTATTTCCAAAGAAGTAGAATTGTTCACTTGGGAAAAATTAGATTACGTAGATAAAGTAAAAGCCGCTTTTGGCTTATAACATATAAAAATCCCGGTTCAATGAATCGGGATTTTTTTTCGAATAAATCGATTGAAAATGTCAAGTTTTAGAACCATTTGGACCACAGAAGATCGTTATGTGGAAGTCATTGATCAACGTGTATTACCTCACGAATTGGTGCATGTCAAATTAATGAATTACCGCGATGCAGACCTAGCCATTCGCAGTATGACTGTTCGAGGAGCGCCACTCATTGGAGCAACAGCTGCTTACGGAATTTACCTAGCAGTGCGCGAATTAATTGAAGAACAAAAAGACGGCGCATTCTTAGATGAGGCATTCGAAGTCCTACGTGCTTCGCGTCCAACTGCGGTGAATTTATTTTGGGCCTTAGATCGCATGCGTGCAGCGTTAGACGAAGCGGACGATTTTCTTCAAACAGCATGGGAAGAAGCTGGTCGCATTGTGGACGAAGACATTGAAACGTGTCGCATGATTGGCGTTCACGGACTTCCGATTATCGAAGCACTTTCGCAAGCAAAAAAAGGGGAAACTGTTCACATTTTGACCCATTGCAATGCAGGAATGCTTGGATGTATTCAATGGGGAACCATAACCTCCCCTATTTATCAAGCAAAAGAAAAAGGAATCAAATTGCACGTTTGGGTGGATGAAACTCGTCCAAGAAACCAAGGTTCCAATTTAACGGCGTATGAATTAACAAAACATGGAATCGATCATACCTTGATCGTAGACAATACTGGCGGACATTTAATGCAACATGGCTTGGTGGATATGGTCATCGTCGGTACGGATCGGACCACGAGAAACGGTGATGTGGCTAATAAAATTGGCACGTATCTCAAAGCTCTTGCAGCAAAAGACAATGAAATCCCGTTTTATGTTGCCTTGCCATCCACAACCTTAGACATGTCTATTCGCGATGGTTTGACCGAGATTCCCATTGAAGAAAGAGACCAAAATGAGGTCAAGTATATCCAAGGGAAACGAAGCGATGGAAAGATTGATTCGGTTTTAATTTGTCCTGAAACTACTCCAGCGGCAAATTATGGATTTGATGTTACTCCAGCGAGATTGGTGACGGCATTGATTACCGAAAGAGGCGTTTGTGCAGCAAACGAAGCAGGTATTTTATCCTTGTTCCCTGAATACAACGAAGCATGAAAAGCCTAGGTTTATTCATTTTATTATTTTCCAGTGTAGCTTTTGGACAATTGGATGGTATTTGGCACAGTTCCTTTCACGTCGCCGGACAATCTTTTTTAATGGACGTATCAATTGAAGGGATTGGCAGGGATGGAACCATTACCGTAAGTGTCCCCGACCAACCAAAACTTAAGCCCCAAGTGATGACTGATTACGCACTCTTCCGTGACAGTGTCTATTTTAAATGGGAACGCATTGGATTAAGTTTCTCTGGAAAATTGCGGAACGATAGCCTCGCCGGAACGATGAAACAAAGTGGTTTGGAATGGCCAGTGATTTTCACCAAATCTGTGCAAGAAGTCCTTCCATCTGGACGCCCGCAAGATCCAATTGGTCCGTTAAGCTATGAAGAAAAGCAATTGATCATTAAAAACAAAAAAGTACAGATCTCAGGTACACTCACCTTACCCAGCGAAAAAGATTTCCCAATTCTGATCTTGGTTTCCGGCTCAGGTCCGCAAAACCGAAATTGTGAAATAATGGGACATCGTCCTTTCTGGGTATTTTCCGATTTTTTAACAAAAAATGGCGTTGCTGTTTTTCGCTATGATGACCGTGGAGTTGGAGAAAGCACCGGAGATTTTGAAACGGCAACAGAGACTGATTTCACCTCTGATTTAGTGCACATATTCGCTTACCTCAAGAAAAAATACCCAAATCACCCAATTGGCATCTATGGTCATTCCGAAGGAGGAATGATCGGACTGCGTGCCGCATCAGAAGAATCAGGTTTTCGTTTTTTGATCGAATCAGCATCCGTTGGAACAAATGGCAAAGATGTGTTAGTACATCAACAATATGATATTCCATTAGCCGCGGGCTCACCTGAAGAGGACGCAAAATGGAATGCGCGCTTATTTGAAAAAGCTGCGGAAATCGTTCTTGAGGGAAAAAGTACAAGTTTCCTAAATGATTACAAAACGTGGTTGTCAACAACCTGGGAGAAACTACCGCCAACACTGATAAACGGTAAATCATTAGACGACGTTGCTACAGAAATGAGCACATTCATCAACTCTGATTGGGCCCAAGAGTTCTTAACTTATCAGGCCGCTACTTACCTGAAAAATGTGGAAATCCCCCTTCTTGTTATCAATGGAAAAAAAGACATTCAAGTGCGCTGGGAAGAAAACCAACTTGGATTCAAACAAAACATGAGTCTAAAAACCTCAGGAGCGTCAAAGTTCATTGCATACGAGGACTTAAATCACCTCTTGCAACCGTGCATCAAGTGTGACGTCATGGAATATGCTGCCATTGAGACGAGCATGAGTCCCGTGGTGATGACAGACGTATTAAACTGGATAAAATCGTTAAAATGACAGGAAAATCAGTAGTAATCATCGGGGCAACCGGTATAATCGGAAATGCGCTTTTGCATGAGTTAATTCCATCAAATCAGGTAGACGAAATTCGCATCTATGTGCGAAGAACAATCCCTGGACTTCCAAAAAAAGTAAAGCAAATCATTACTGATTTTCAGGATTTAGCGAGCTTAAAGGAATCGTTAGTGGGTGAAGTCATTTACTGTTGTGTTGGAACAACGCGAAAAAAAACACCTGATTTAAATGACTACCGAAAGATTGATTTCGACATCAACATATCCATGGCAAAAATGGCGAAGGAAAATGGATTTCAAACGGTGCATTTAATCAGTGCAATCGGAGCATCAACCTCATCACGAATTTTCTATTCTAAGCTAAAAGGTGAAATCGAAGAAGCCTTGCAAGCATTGTGCTTTACCCATTGTTACATCTATCAGCCATCCATTTTAATTGGTGCACGAAATGAATCCAGACCGATGGAATTCATCACACAAAAATTATCGCCTGTACTCGACCTATTCATGCGAGGACCATTAAAAGACTATCACAGTATCTCTGCCAAAAACATTGCCAAATCGATTTGCCGGAATTTAGGTAATGAAAAAACTGGCGTACATGTCCAACGATACGCTGAAATCATGGGGAATCTTCTTTAAAAACAAAAGCCACTCCAAAGAGTGGCTTTTACCTACTGAATAATAGGGGAAGTAAATTTGATCTCTAAACCCATGCGTTGATCTTCCTCCTTCGTTTTGAATTTTTTCCGTCGAATAGTTGACTTGTTATCCAGTATCACTATTTACTACTTGTTCCGTTGAACAAAACAAAGGTGAGTAACTTCAGAGGAAAAAGGAATGAGTAATATCAACCTAAAAGCTGATTGATATCAGTAAAATGAGCTATTTCTTTCCAGGTGTTTGTTTTTTCACACCAATGATATTGGGAAGTCTCCAAAAATGTTTGTTTGCATCACTTTCCCAAGTGTCAGAAACCCAACTCCCAACTTTCGCGATGTGGTGTTCATTCACCTGGATAAGTAAACTGGTTTCAGGTCCACCCTCTAAATAAATGGCATTTCGTATTCCATAAGGCATATCTAACATGAATTGGATCATCTGATTGTGCGTGTAGGGCGAACGGCAAAAAATAACGTAGAATTTGTCATCTGCTCCTTCTGCGGCAATAATCATACTGCACGATTGGATTTTTTTCTTCCAAAACATCGGCTTTCCATTACAGTCAATCATTCTCAATCCTTGAGCATAGGAATTAAACTCCCGATTCATTTGAGCAAAATCCTCACATGTTAAATCCAACACTTCAATGTTTTTTCGTTGAGGAACATTCGGACTCATGGCCATCATTAAATTGAAGTCTTTCAATAGCTCTGGATTATTGACGTGTTTTCCCGATTTTAAAAATGCCCTACTCATCAATGTGTTTTCTTGACTGTACATGCCTGAATTAAAAGCAACATTTAAGTCAAATTTATCTGCCCAATCGTGAAGATCTCTCGGAATACTGTCGGCGTTGGTCGCGCTAAATACATCAAATGCAAACAAGTGACGATCAAAACGCAAAAGGGAAATTTTAGAATCTCCAATATGAGATTTAATGGGGGCATCTATTTCTCGGTATTGCATTCCCTCAGTCAGTGTGACCCAATTAGAATAATCGATTTTCTTTTCTTTTGGTACTTTTTTCTTTGGTGTAGAACACGTTACAAAAGTCATCAAAACACAAATCAACCCAAACAGATAAAGGTGATGCTGAATGATTTTATTGCTGTTTTTTAAGTTCATCGATTACTGCTTATACGGATTATTCAAATGTCAATGTGTTCAACACCTACGAAGTTTGGCATTTTTTAATTCAATCTTGAACTTATGAAGAAAGAGTTTTTAACAATTATGCGCTGAGAACAAGATGAATCCTATGCGCTTGCATGTCAGACTATTTCTTTCTTTTGTATAAAATGAACCATATGAAAACACTTGCTATTACCATTTTTACACTCCTTACCGGTTTTTCCTTCGCTCAATCCAAAGTTGGCTTTTTCAAACGTTTGAACTCATCGAGAATGGTTGAAAAAGGAATAGAGCAATACAATTATGGTGGAACAAGCGATGCTTATATGACCTTTAAGCAAGCAACGGTTTTTAATCCTTACTCTGCGAAAGCACTCTTTCACTTAGCAAGTGTAGAGTTTGAATTAAATAGTTATTACGAAGCGGAAAACCATGTTTCTGCCGGATTAAAGTTGAACGACAAAAAACTGAATGGAGAATTACACTTACTTGCGGGGCAAATTCACCACAACTTGAATCATTTAGATTCGGCCGTTTATCATTATACTGCCTGTTCTGAAATTTTAGGAGAAAAAACAGCAAAAGAATTTGGAATTCAAATGCTCATCGAACAAATTAAATTTGCCAAAAGTGAACAACAGAAAGGAATCATTTCGCTACGTATTCCCTTAGTTGAAATCAATACAAAATACGATGAATATGCACCCATTCTCACTCAAAATGGACAAGCACTTTATTTCACTGCAAAAAATCCAGATGCGAAGGGAGACAATGTCAACCCCGAAGATCAAAGTTATTTTGAAGACATTTATTTTACGCTTTGGAACGACACAACGAAATCGTATAAAATCACCTATTCCGAAGATCAGGATTGGAATACAGAAGGTTTTGACGCCCTAAATTGTGTCCTTTCTAATGGACTCCACGCCTATGGAACATTGAACACTTCTGCTTCAAAAGAGAAAACAACGGAAAGTTCAGAGGTTTTTGAATTAAGCGCTGAAGTTCCCTTTCGTTGGGATGATCAAAAAATGGTGACAATTCCAGGCGTCAATACAAGTTTTTTTGATGGTTCGGCCTGTATGTCGGATACCTTCGCCATTGATGAATATACGTATGTTCGCGAACTTTATTTCGTGTCGGATCGTCGTGCCGAAAAAAGTTTAACAGATTTATTCGTAGCGACAGAAACAAATGGGATTTGGGGAGCAGAGGTAAAAGCACTCCCAGAATTTATTAATTCTAACGGTAGAGAAACAACACCGTTTATCACTGAGGATGGAAGTTTGTTGTTTTTTAGTTCGGATGCACTCCCTGGAATGGGTGGTTATGACGTTTATTTCTGTAAACGAAATGGAAATCAATGGTCTACACCGACCAATTTAGGCGCGGCATTCAATACGGTGAATGACGACACTCATTTCCAATATTACCCAGCACTCGAAAAAGCTGTGATGGCAGGCATGAGTGAATTGGATGGTTTGTTCAATTACAATGTCTTTCAAATAGATCTTAAAGGAAAGTCTTTCCCGTTTATGAAATAACTGAACCTTGTGGAAACATGCTTGTACACACATCTACATGTAAACATTAACATATGAAAAAAATTCTCTTTTCAATTCTCATGAGCAGCTGTGTGCTGAGCGCAACGTCACAAAAAGAAGTAAATTCCCTTGCTGCCATCAAGAAAGTGACGGTATTTTTTACCGGAGCTCAAATTCAGCACGAAGCAAAAATGGAACTTCAAGCTGGCCGACAAGACATCGTATTTCAGAAATTAACCGATTTCCTTGATCCCAATACCGTGCAAGTTAAAGCGCAAGGGGATGTGACGATTTTATCTGTTCGTACCCGCAAGAATTTTGAAGACGTTAAAATCAGCAACGAAGAAATCCGCGTCCTAAATGAAAAGAAAGAACTTCTTTACAAAAGAGACCAAGCCTTAAGAGATGAGTACATCATACTCGAGATGGATAAAAATCTTCTGATGCAGAATCGAAATTTGAAAGGTCAAGATCAAGGATTGAAAACCACTGAATTGAAAGAAGCCTATTTGTTCATGCACACCAAACTTACGGAGGTCATTACTCGTGAAACGGCCATTTATGCTGAACTAGAGGAATTGCAGAAAAAAATGAATCAAATCGAGCAAGAAATCATCAGTCAACGATCCAGACCTGTCATTAATTATTCTGAAGTGGTTGTTGAAGTAGATGTGGCAAAATCCTGTAACGCTTCTTTTCAATTCAATTACATCAGCCCAAATGCTACTTGGAAACCCTATTACGACATGCGCAGCGAAGGCATTGGGAAACCGGTCCGACTGGAAGCGAAAGCGAATGTGAGTCAAACTACAGGAATCGAATGGAAAGATGTCGACCTTGTATTGTCTACCAATGATCCATACGAAAATGCACAGGAACCAAGCCTACAACCATGGATTATTTACTATAACAACTATCCACAACAAAAAACACAAACAACGCGAACACTTCCTCAAGTAAATTATGCAGGAGAGAAACTAAGAGGTGAAGTCATTGATGCATCGACCGGTGAGGCAATGCCTTTCGCGAAAGTTCAATTTGCGAACGTGCCAATGGGAGCAGTAACAGATTTTGATGGGAAGTTTGAACTTATCATACCAAAAGGGGAAAATTACCTAACTGCAAGTTTTGTGGGTTACAAATCCATGCAATTGCAAATCACATCCACGTACTTGAAATTCTTCCTTGAGCCGGAAGAAATTCAACTTCAGGAGGTTGTAGTATTACGTGGCGGCCGATCGGAGGATGCAGATTACTTCGTGGATGGTGTGCAAGTATCAGACGAAATAACAAGAGAAGATATTTCCCGAATGCCAATGAGATCTGCCGGAATTTTGGAGCAAATTCCAGGCGTTAATTTCAGAAGAAAAGGAAAAATGGATTTCAAAACGGAAGCATGGTCCAACAAGAATAATGTGGTTTCGACAACCGTGACCAAAAAAGACCTCAGGGTTGAATATGCCATACAGTCGAAAATGACCATTCCTACGGACGGAATGGATCACCGGGTGAGCATTGATTCGCACGAATTACCTGCAAGCTATGAATACCATGTGGTACCAAAAATTGACCCGAGTGTGTATTTATCGGCACAAGTAGTCGGTTGGGAGAAATTGAACCTATTAAGCGGTGAATCCAATATTTATTTTGACGGAACGTTCATGGGGAAATCATTCTTAGATGTGAATTCGACAAAAGATACCCTGTCGTTCTCTTTCGGAAAAGATAGTAAAGTCAGTGTTGAACGAACGCGTGTCAAAGAAAAATCCAAAGTTAAAAACATTGGATCTCGTCAAAAATTCGATGTGACCTGGGAAATAAAAATAAAAAACAATGGCGGCGCAATGATTCCATTGATTGTGAAAGACCAATATCCGGTCTCAAATCAAGAAGATATCAAAGTCAAGCAAGGAGATTTGGTGGATGGTAAATTAGATGAAAAAACGGGAATCATTACCTGGTCGTTCCTCAAAGGAATTACGGGCACCCAAATCATCACCTTCGATTATAGCGTGGATTCCCAATACGGGATTCAGCTTTACTTAGAATAAATTTTATCAAGTGCCTTGAGGAGCCACCAATGTTTTGTAACTTGGTGGCTTCTTTATGCAACGTTATTTTGTTCAAATCGCCTACCGTGGGTCAGCCTATCATGGCTGGCAGTCGCAGCCTAACGCTCCTAGTGTACAGGAGACGATTGAACGATGTTTTTCAAAGCTATTCGGGAATACGACCATCCCTATTTTAGGTTGTGGTAGAACTGATGCAGGTGTACATGCCAAATCCTATTTTTTCCATGTTGACCTTCCCCAAAATTGGGATGCGGATCAGTTGTGTTTTAAATTGAACAGGATGTTGCCAGCTGATATCAGTGCACTTTCTGCTTCTCCAGTAAGCTCTGAACTTCACGCTCGTTTTGATGCAGAAAAACGGACCTATCGCTATTTCATACATCAACAAAAAGATCCTTTTCAAACGGAATTAAGTTGGTATTTTCCGCAGAAATTAGATTTTGATGCGATGAATCGTGCCGCTTTGCATCTACTCGGGACACAGGACTTCGGTTCTTTTTCGAAGCTGCACACGGACGTAAAAACAAATATTTGCACGGTATTTTCAGCGCAATGGATACAATCTGAGGACCATTGCTACTTTGAAATTTCTGCCAACCGCTTTTTACGTAATATGGTGCGTGCCATTGTTGGGACATTAATCGAGGTTGGACTTGGAAAATTAAGCGAAGAAGACATCGTTGCCATTATTGAAGCAAAAGACCGTGGCGAAGCAGCCGTTTCCGTTCCTGCTCATGGACTTTTTCTCTGGGAAATCGATTATCCCCAGAAATTCAACTAAACGTAAAAAGGCGACAAAACTGCCGCCTTTGAACGAATTTCTTTTGCAAAATCAGTCTTGATCTGCCTTCCATGCTCGGTACAAATCAAAGTAGCTTTTGGTTTCCACCACGATTGCGCCTCCCAAGGTGTCTCCATATTTCGCAGGGAGTCCACCCGTGAAGACCATCATTCTTCCAATTGAACAACTTGGGACATTGTAAACTTCGTTGCATTTTATACCATCCAGAACATAAATCATATCACCTTTACGCGCACCACGGAACATCAATTGTCCATCATCATCCACTTTGATTTCAGAGGACATAGAAGTTGCCAAAGTTTTGATATCAAATTTATTGGGATTGTGTATGAGGTCTTTTTGTGTTAATTCCTTTACAGGTAATTCACCAAATACCAAGCGTATACGATCTGTTCCTACCTCAATAGTTTTCATGGTTTGAACAGCATTGGTATTCATCAGAATAACCCCTAAATTACAATACGCCTCAATTGGAACATCAACTGGTATGTTTTTCAAAGAATCTGTTTTATATACGATATTTAAGGTGTATTTTCCAACGGGAACGCTAGCGATTCTAAATCGACCGTCCTCCCCGGTGATGGCATAGTATTGTCGACCTTGGTCCTCCACAATCGCTTTGGCATTCGCCAACGGTTTATCGTCGTTGAAATTCATCACCTTACCAATGATGTCACCAGTTACAGATTGAGCAAACGTGTTTCCTGCTATCACAAGCATCCACACAGCGAAGATTTTTTTCATAGTTATTGGTTTTGAATTTTCAATAAGATGTCATATTTCAAAACTTTCCATAAAAAAGACAAAAAAAGGTCCACGTTGCGGTGGACCTCCCTGATTTTTTTCAAAGTATTAACTTTCGATGCTCGCGCTACTTGTGGTAAGTTCACGGTTTACTTTCTTGAATAATCCTTGCAACACTTTACCAGGACCAACTTCAACTACTTCCGTGCAGCCATCTGCCAACATGGTATTCATGATTTGGGTCCATTTGACAGCACCTGTTAATTGCAGTACCAAATTTTTCTTGATTTCAGTCGGGTCTGACACCGCTTGAGCGTTTACATTTTGATACACGGGACAAGAAGGTTGCGAAAACTGAGTTGCCTCGATTGCTGCAGCCAATTCTTCTCGAGCAGGCTCCATTAATGGTGAATGAAATGCACCACCAACTTGAAGTATCATGGCTCTTTTAGCGCCCGCTTCAGTTAATTTCGCGCATGCTTCTTCTACCGCTGGAATAGCGCCTGAAATCACCAATTGACCAGGGCAATTATAATTCGCAGGTACAACCACACCGTCTATTTCAGAACAGATTTTTTCAACAACATCATCATCTAATCCTAGAATAGCCGCCATGGTAGACGGTTGCATTTCACATGCTTTTTGCATCGCTAAGGCGCGCTGTGACACTAAACGAAGTCCATCCTCAAAACTTAAGGTTTTATTAGCAACTAAAGCCGAAAATTCTCCGAGCGAGTGTCCAGCCACCATTGCCGGTTGAAACGAATCACCGAGGCAAGCAGCTAAGATTGTGGAATGTAAGAAAATAGCTGGCTGGGTTACTTTCGTTTGCTTCAATTCCTCTTCACTCCCTTCGAACATGATTTTTTGAATATCGAATCCGAGTATTTCATTTGCTTTTTGGAACATGGATTTCGCTAAATCTGAATGTTCGTATAAATCCTTACCCATTCCGGTGAATTGCGCACCTTGTCCGGGAAATACATATGCTTTCATAACGCTTAATTTG
>JBEEIV010000067.1:0-3179 GCA_041169645.1 Bacteroidota bacterium | reverse complement strand
TGGAATGAACCCCGGAAAGAACGTAGCACTATCCACCACTACTTGATCTTCACTGTATCCGAAAATTATTTTCTCTCCAGCTGCATTGTAATATTCTTGGTACGAATCATATTTCAAGTTTTCGCGCGTTTGCATGATGCCAAGTTTGAAAAAGGATTCAATCCCGGGAACAAATTCTCCATGCACGTTGAAGTCAATTCCAGTGGCATAAGCTACGGCATCATTGTTCGCATAATACCGCGTTCGCACATTTTCTATTTCATATGGATTTACGTCCCACAAATACTTGTAAAATATTTCCCCAGAAAATTTAAATGGCCGTTCTCGTTGCCACATGTTAAAGAATACATCCGCACCTAACACGGCATGAACAGATTTTTGAGATTGTACCTTGGTATTTAAGTTCCCATCCAGCGTTCGAAATTCACGATAGAATGGCGGTTGGTAATAAGTTCCTGTAGCAAAGCGATAACTCAGATTTCTTCGAACGACTTTGTTGTTTCGCACCATGTATGCGCGGGGAAAATAGGTGGCTGAAAATCGTGGAGTGAGATAAAATTCGTTATTAACGGACGTGTATCCAGCCCGTCCACCCAAAGAAAATGCAAATTTTGACGCACTTTCGGCAAGGGTTTCGGTGAACGTTTTGATGATTTTTTTACCGTCGATTTTTTGTTTTTGTTGCACAGTTACGCGTTCTTGAAAGCGGGTGTGTGATTTACTATAGTTCCATTGAAGATAGCCGGTAGCCTTATGGTTTACAAGGTTTAAATTACTCTTGATGGTTTCAAATAACTCCACTTCATTTGAGTTTCCTTGTGGAACGCTGTACCCTGCGGAGTCAATCATTTTCCACTCGCTCAATACATCCCCGAAACGATCTAATTCATACCCAGCGCCCCACAAAAGCTCAGAACTAACAAATCGCGTCCTGTACATATCGATGTAGTCCTTTTTAAATACATACGAACCTTCATGATATGCATTAAATATTTGTGCATTCAAGCGATTTCGTGCATGGTTTAAGAAGGTTCCAATTCCTAATACGGCAATAGAATCTCCATACTCTTCTTTGGACGGATCGGTTTCAAGTTCGTTGATGTAGTATTGACCTTGAATATCAAAATATTCACGTTCATCCGATTGAAAACCTGTTAGGAAAAACCCAAGTTTGGTTTTTGTATTTGGGGTATAGTTGAGTGAGGTTCCAACCATTCCTGTTTGAAATCGCGTACTTTCTTTACCATCGAAGTAAATCCGAAAGGAATAGGCTTCATTAGCCGTTCCGAAATCAGTATTCGATGTTTGTGGTGCAAAGCGGTAGTTATTGGAGGAATAGTGAGCTAATACCGACCACGTAAGTTTTGGATTAAGCTGGTACTCTCCAAGAAATTGTCCATCTGCAAATACCGGGTTATAGGCCCCTTTGGTAGGAAGTGAATTAAGAAAATACCCATTTGATCGATAGCGTGCTCCCGCGACATAAGTGAATTTTTTTCCCAATGTACCTTCCACATGCGCTTCTTCACTGAGCAGGGAAAGGGCCAATGAGCTTCTAAAAGCAGTTGGTTTTTTGTAGGTGATGTCGAGCACAGAACTCAAGCGATCGCCATATTGTGCGTCAAAGCCGCCTGCTGAAAATTTTACTTTTTCTACTAAGGCGGAATGAATAAAACTCATGCCTTCTTGTTGTCCGGATCGTGTTAGAAATGGGCGATAAACGAGGAATCCATTTACATACACTAAATTCTCATCATAATTACCGCCACGTACATTATAGTTGGATGTAAGTTCGTTGTTTGAAGTAGCTGGTTTTGTCAGTGTGAGGTATTTCTCAACCGAAATCATTTGCTGTAAGTCAATGGTTGGTAATTCAATTAAATCAAAGGGGTCCTCTTTAATGCGTTGAACTACCACCGTTTCACTCACTTGGATTTGAAACAAGACGGTTGGGATATAAGTCACTGGACTTTTATTAACCACGATTTGACGTTTTTCTTGGTATGCTTGATAGCTAAACAACAACGAAAGCGTATCGCCGAGCACTGCTTCAAAAGCGAATTTACCCTTGGCGTCTGTAGTTGAAAGCATCGTTACATGTTTCAGATCGGTGATGGTAACCTCTGAAATTGGCTTCCCTTTTTTGTCGATACAAATTCCCTCAACAGTTACCACTTGCCCGAAGGATTGGATAACAATTAAAACAAAAAAGAGGGTATTGAAAAGCTTCACAAGACAAAAGTAAACGAAAATAGGCGTGGAATTATTTTTCGTTGGGAATAATAAGTAATATCCTGAGTGCTTACTTGCAAATTACGGAAGAAAAGTTTTATATTTGTGCCCCTGAAATGGAGGTTGTAGCTCAGCTGGTTAGAGCGTCGGATTGTGGTTCCGAAGGCCGCGGGTTCGAACCCCGTCTTCCTCCCAAGGTTCTTTAATGAACAGGAACTTATCCCGATTCGCAGCAGTGGTCGGGATTTTTTTTATCTTTATTTGAGATCGTTGCATATGAAAAAATTAGTTTTTGTTTTTTGCTTCTTGCTGCTCTATGCCTGTCAATCTCCAGAGAAAAAGGATGATTTCGGATCTATTATTGTTGCAGACTCTGAAAATGAACAAGCCCTTGACGCTACCTTGGAAGAGGCAAAAAAGGAAGAAGCTGAACGTAAAAAAACGCTCAGTTCGGTTGGTTTTGACCGCATGCTTCATGACTTTGGAAGCATAATAGCAGATGCCGACTATACCACCTCATTTACAATTAAAAATACGGGTAAGAAGCCTTTGTTAATCTACGAAGTAAAAGCTTCTTGTGGATGTACCGTACCAACCTGGAATAAGAAGCCAATTGAACCGGGTACTAGCGATCAAATAGAGGTTACATTTCATCCCGGAAAGTCACAACTCGGTGAGCAAGACAAAACTATTTCTGTGATAACAAATACTTCACCGGGTGTTGCTGTATTGCAATTGAAAGCCTTTGTGAATCCTAAAAAATAAGCCATGAAAATTCATGTAATTGAAACCGGTCTCTTTAAACTTGATGGGGGAGCTATGTTTGGGGTGGTACCCAAAACACTTTGGCAAAAAACCAATCCATCCGATGAGAATAACATGTGTACTTGGGCCTTGCGATGCTTACTGATCGAGGACGGTAAACGCCTAATGTTGATCGATACGGG
>JBEEIV010000066.1:0-9075 GCA_041169645.1 Bacteroidota bacterium | reverse complement strand
TCACATTATAGGACAATTACATGGAGGCGCGTCCGCATGTGGTGCTGCAAGTTTATCAGATGAATATGGGAAATTTAGTTATTCATGGGAACCCGCATTAAGTGATTCCACGAATCAATTGAAATATTGGTTGGATCCAACCAATCTTGGCGTTCAGTTCAATAACGGATTTGACCCTGCAAATCCCAATGGCGCACAATTAGACGCGGGATTGTCTAATCCACTTTTTGAATTAGATGCCTTGTGTGGAACGGTGTATACTCCGAAAGTAACCATCACCAATTCGGGCACAAACACCTTGACAACCGCAACCATAACATACGCCATCGACGGGGGAGCAAATCAAATCTATACATGGAATGGATCCTTGACTCAGTGGCAAACAGAAGTTATTTCCTTGCCAAGTTTAACCTTATCTCCGGGAAATCATACCCTGAGTACTTCGGTATCAAACCCAAATATGGGAACGGATGAAAACACCCTGAATGATGTGGTGAATACCCTTTTGACTATTGATCCTTTGGATCAAACTATGGGGATCTTAAAAGTAACCTTATTGACCGATAATTATCCGGATGAAACCTACATGGAATTGACCGCAAGTAATGGAACTGTAGTGTGGTTTGAAGGAAACGAGAGTTTTGTTGGAAATTATGGAACCGGAAATAGCCCGGCTCCAACGGACCCAACAGCTCCATTGGCAGCCAATACAAGCTATAACTACGATATTCCAATTTCACTGCTTGATTGTTACACTTTTACAATTTATGATTATTATGGTGACGGACTTGGAGCTTCTCAGTGGGGAGGATCGAATGTGGATGGTGAATTAACGTTGATGGATCACACAAGTACGGTAATTTATACATTGCCGCAAGCAGATTTCGTAAATTCAGCATCAAATATTGTGAAAAACACAGATGATTCTGGACTGAGTGATTTAGCTTTTGTCCATTGGTCACTTTATCCAAATCCAACAAAAGAAGTGTTGAACCTTTCTATTAACAATGGTCAAGCAATGGAAGTAAGCATTATGGACCTCTACGGGAAAACGATTTTAAAGGAATTGATTTCTGAAAATCTAATCCAGGTGAATACACAAAACTTAAGCATAGGAACGTATTTCGTCCATGTAACTTTTGCAAATGGCCAACGCTCGGTGAAGTCTTTTGTTAAACAATAATCCAGCATAGGAATGGCAGGAATTTATGTGCACATTCCTTTCTGCAAGAAGCGATGTACGTATTGTGACTTTCACTTTTCAACGACTTTTTCGAAGTATCGTGATGAGTTAATTGAGGCTATTTGCCTTGAATTGAAATTGAGGGCTGCAGAATTACACAATGAATCAGTCCAAACACTTTATTTTGGAGGTGGAACGCCTAGTTTGCTGACCACGGATGAATTGAAATCAATCCTTCAAACCGTTCGATCCAATTACCATTTAAAAGAGGATGCGGAGCTAACCTTGGAGGTAAATCCGGATGATGCAACGGAGGAGCATTTACTTGCTTGGAAACAATTGGGAATCAACCGACTCAGTATTGGATTACAGTCCTTTCAAGAATACGATTTAACCTGGATGAATCGAACTCATTCCACGGAACAAGGAGAAATGGCTGTTCGCTTGGCCCAGCATATTGGCTTCGACAACATCAGTATTGATTTGATCTACGGACTACCAAATCTGACCAACGAACAATGGTTGGAACATTTAGAAAAAGCGCTTCGATTGAATGTCCAACACATTTCTTCCTATTGTTTAACCATCGAATCTAAAACGGCATTACATCACCTTGTGAGAGAGGGGAAATTGACACGTCCTTCAGAAGATCAACAGGGAGAACAGTTTGAACTTTTGTTGAGCACCTTAAAAAATGCAGGCTTTGAACACTATGAAATTTCAAATTTTGCTTTTAAAGAGCATTATGCAAAACACAATGCGTCCTATTGGAATTTTACACCTTATGTTGGTGTAGGACCAAGCGCTCATTCCTTTAACGGAATTCAACGCCGATGGAACATTGCCAATAATACCATCTATTATCAGCACGTTGGCAAGGATGATCAATGGTTTGAAGTAGAAGAACTTTCACCTCATGCGCGTTGGAACGAATATTTTCTTACCGGTTTACGAACGAAATGGGGTGTTCTGAAAAAACACCTTGAAGAACTCGGCGGAATGGATGCCGAAGAAGGAAAGTTACTCGTTTCATACCTAGAAACTGGGTTTATGTCAGAAGATGGAGAACGATTGGTTTTGACGGAAAAAGGCAAACTCCAAGCAGATGGAATAGCATCCTCTTTTTTTCGCTTAGACTAGGGATTTAATTTTCCAATGAAAATGGTGCCTCCATCGATCCGAACGGGTCTTTTCAGAAAAGTATATTCCTCTAGGATCATGTTTCGCATATCTAGTTCACTCAGGTTTTTATCCTTGAGTCCAAGCGTTTTGTATTTAATTGCTCTTTTAGAAAACAGGGCCTCGTAAGACCCTGCTAATTCTTTCATGTGATCCAAATCTTGCGGTTGGATAGCGCATGTTTTAATATCGATGATTTCGTAGTCCGATGCTTTGTCAAAAGCCTTCAGAAGTTTTCGACAATTATCACATGAATTTAATTGATAAATGCGTTTCACGAACAAAACTCGTCATAAGCAGCTGCCAAATTCGCCGCAATCATTTGCGCACTTCCTCCCTCGATGTGATGGCGCTCTAAAAAATGAACTAATTTTCCATCTTTGAAAAGAGCAATAGATGGAGAAGATGGAGGATAAGGCAAGAAATATTTTCTTGCTTGAGCAACTGCTTCCGTATCAACGCCTGCAAAGACCGTCGTCAATTTGGTGGGTTTTTTATCGTGATGAAGGGATAATTTAACTCCAGGACGCATGTTTCCTGCGGCACATCCACAAACGGAGTTCACAACGACAAGCATTGTCCCGGATGCTTCATTAATCGCTTGATCTACTTCAGTACTTGAAGTTAATTGTTCAAACCCAACAGCTGTTAGGTCATCTTTCATGGGTTGTACTAATTCTGGTGGATACATTTTATCTATTTTTTAGACAACAAAATTACGGATAAGAATCAATTTCTATTGAAACAAATATCACATTCTTTCATTCAATAAGGAAAGGACTGCTGTGGGAGAAATGTAAAAGCTTGTTCCCTTTTTATTTTTACCTAGTGGACTCATATGTAGGCGTTTTAAGAATTCATAATGCTGTCCATGCGCTGATAAGTAAGCCATAAAGGATTTTGCCGATGTATAATTCTTCGCTTGTGGAACAATTGCTGTTGCAAAATAGTCGTAGTAGGTTTTTTCCGGAAAAATAACCCGACGGTTCTTGGCATATATTTGCGGCTGCAAGTCGATATACGTCCGATAACTTAAAAGCAATAATTGTGTGTTTTTGGCATTGTTTCCGGGTTCTTGATAATTGATGCGGTGATCTTTTAATCCGCGCATCCAATCTTTCAAATTTTTATTCGCTTCCTTCGTGTCTTTTTGGTGTTGAAATTGAAATGTCACTTGCGCTTTTAATACTTCCACGCCTTGTACATCAGGGCTGGCCCATAAATAACTAGTAGTTAGCTCCCTGTACGTTTCAGGTTTTTTCACGCTATCCTTTAAAAAAGTAATCACAAATGGATCCCTGCCTACCAAAAACCAATTTTCCTGTATCCGTTGAAGTCCTCCTAATTTTGCTTTTTGAAATCCATCTGTTATGACTTGCACAGGTTGTTGCTTTAGTTCCTTCATACTTTGCAGTGATTTCACAAATAGTATATCGAAGCCAGTATTATACCCATCTTTTTTCATGCGGTAGTGCATGGAGTCCGCCCGCATATGAATAATTTCTACATGAATCTTATGATCTTTTTCAAATTCAGCGAAGCACTTAGCATCTTTTGGATATAAGAAATCAGAGGCAATGACGATTTTTTTGGCTGCCAATGGCTTTGCTTCTTCAATTCTACAAGAAAACAGACTAAAAACAATACTCACGATAAGAAATAACTGTTTCATTTTATCCACCTGTTAATTTCTTAATTTCATTTAACTTCATCAATGCCTCCACCGGGGTAAGTGTATTGATATCAATTCCGATAAGTTCCTCATGAATTTGCTCTAAAACAGGATCATTCAATTGAAAAAAGCTCAATTGCATGTTCGGGTTTTTATCACCTTTCCCTTTTTTTCCACCATTATTTGCTCCAACACTGGCATGTGAGTATTCTAAATCTTTTAAAACTTGTTCGGCACGATTTAAAACCATCGGAGGCATTCCCGCCATACGAGCAACATGAATCCCGAAGGAGTGAGCGCTTCCCCCGGCTGTCAATTTACGCAGGAACAGCACTTTATCTCCAAGTTCCTTCACCGAAACATTGTAATTTCGAATGCGGGTAAAGTGCTTGGTCATTTCATTTAGTTCATGGTAATGAGTAGCAAACAATGTTTTACATTTCGCTTTTGGATTTTCGTGGATGAATTCTGCGATAGACCATGCAATCGAAATCCCGTCATAGGTACTCGTTCCGCGTCCAATTTCATCCAATAAAATGAGGCTTCGAGGCGAAATATTGTTCAAAATACTTGCCGTTTCATTCATTTCCACCATGAATGTAGATTCACCAGATGAGATGTTATCCGATGCTCCAACGCGGGTGAAGACTTTATCAATCAATCCAATTTTTGCCGCATCGGCTGGAACGAAGCAACCCATCTGAGCCATGAGCACAATGAGGGCTGTTTGACGAAGAATCGCGCTTTTACCACTCATGTTTGGACCCGTAATCATGATGATTTGTTGATCACTATTATCCAGTAAAACGTCATTGGCAATGTAAGATTCGCCTATTGGCAAACGTTTCTCAATAACAGGGTGTCGCCCATTTTTGATATCCAGAACGAAACTATCGTTGATTTCAGGACGAACGTATTTGTTTTCAAGCGCAGACTGGGCAAATGAAAACAAACAATCCAATCGTGCGATTAATAAAGCGTTGTGTTGTATGGGCTGAATGTAATCAGCCATACTAAATACTAGGTCTTGGAATAATTTCGTTTCAATGGCATAAATTTTCTCCTCTGCACCAAGTATTTTTCCTTCGTATTCTTTTAATTCTTCCGTAATGTATCGTTCGGCATTCACCAACGTTTGTTTACGAATCCAGTCTTCTGGAACCTTGTCTTTGTGTGTGTTGCGCACTTCAATGTAATATCCAAAAACGTTGTTGAAAGCAATTTTTAAACTAGGAATACCAGTGCGTTTGGCTTCCCTTTCTTGAATCTGCTCTAAGAAATCTTTGCCATTAAAAGAGATGGAGCGGAGTTCATCCAGTTGACTATCGAATCCAGCGCGAATAATCATGCCTTTTCCTACTTGAGCAACTGGCTCATCGCAAAGCGTTTTATCAATCAATGAAATTAAACTTTGACACGCATTCATTTGCTCTGTCAACTTTTTTAGTGAATCGAGTTCTCCTCCTTTCAACAAGGCTTTAATGGGATCAATTTGCATTAAGGTTCGCCTTAAATGCATGACCTCTTTTGGATTTACTTTTCCAACAGCAACCTTAGAAATCAGCCTTTCTAAATCACCAATTTCTTTCAATCTTTGTCCTATTTCATAGCTAATTTCTTCCTGCTGGAAGAGGTATTCCACGATGTCCAAACGCTCATCAATTGGTTTTTGGTCTTTCAATGGTAGAACAATCCATCTTTTCATTTGACGACCACCCATCGGGGTAAGTGTACGATCCAAAATATCAGAGAGCGTTACTGCATTTTCATTTGCAGAATAAATTAGCTCAAGGTTTCGAACCGTAAAACGGTCTAGCCAAACGTATTTTTCTTCTTCGATGCGAGAAATGGTCGAGATATGCCCTAACCGGTGATGCTGGTTTTCATTTAAATAATGAAAAATAGCCCCTGCGGATATAATCGCAGAGTTAAGTCCTTCAATACCGAATCCTTTTAAAGATTTTGTACCGAAGTGTTTTGTTAACATTTCATGCGCATAATCACTGGTGTATACCCAATCTTCTAAGCGAAAAGTAAAATGATTTTCCCCAAAATGCTGCTCAAATTCACTTCGTTTGTTTTTTTGATAAATGATTTCAGTGGGTTCGAATCCACTAATAAGCTTGTCGATGTATTCTTTGTTTCCTTGAGCGACCAGAAATTCACCGGTTGAAACATCTAAAAAAGCGACACCTATCGATCCTTTATCAAAATGAATGGCACACAAGAAATTATTCCTGGACTGTTCCAAAACCTGGTCGTTAAAAGACACGCCAGGTGTAACCAATTCGGTTACTCCTCTTTTAACGATTGTCTTCGTCATCTTTGGATCCTCAAGCTGGTCACATATTGCCACGCGTTGCCCAGCTCTTACAAGTTTGGGTAAGTACGTATCGAGGGAATGATGGGGAAAACCTGCCAACTCTATTTCGGAAGCAGAACCATTTTTGCGTTTGGTTAAAATAATGCCCAAAATACGTGATGTTTTCACCGCATCTTCTCCAAAGGTTTCGTAAAAATCTCCAACGCGAAACAACAATAAAGCCTCCGGATGTCTGGCTTTAATTTGATTGTATTGTTTCATTAAAGGCGTTTCAGAAACGACTTTTTCTGTAGTTGATTTTGACAATTCCGGTGTTTTTTATTTGAATTTAAAATTAGGAATTTTTATGTGGTCTTCTGCACCAATTTCCAAGAACATTTTAACAATTAGCCTTAACTTTGAATCAAGATGACACAAGAAGTAAAAAATAAAAAATTAAAGCTCTGGGAACTTAATCGCGTTTCGGATGAAGCCTTTAAACTTCAACGGAAAAATCCTTTGATTATCGTGTTGGATGACATCCGTTCCTTGAATAATATTGGTTCTTTTTTTCGAACTTCTGACGCTTTTAATGTGGAGAAAATCTTCCTCTGCGGGATTACGGCTTGTCCACCTCACAGAGATATTCACAAAACTGCATTGGGAGCTACGGAAACTGTTTCTTGGGAATATCGTGCAAACATCGTTGAGTTAATAGAGGAATTAAAAAATCAAGGATGTGCCATATGTACAGTTGAGCAAACGGAAAAAACAACGATGCTGCAAAACATTTCATCTTTACAAGAGGATAAATTTGTCCTTGTTTTCGGAAATGAGGTGAATGGGGTAAATCAATCGGTGATTGATGCATCGAATTATGTCATTGAAATCCCTCAGTTTGGAACAAAACATAGTTTGAATGTGAGTGTTTGTGCCGGAATAGTCATGTGGGAGTTTTGTAAACGTTATATTTAAGCCAGATGAAATGGTGCATGTTTTTTTCTTCCTTTTTTCTCGTCGCTTATTTGTCAGCGCAAGAAGTTAAAAACGTGCGTTTATTAGATCATTGGTCCTCGGATACACTCATCACCAGTTTCAGTCAAGTAAGGTACAGCAGTTGTTGGGGATTCGTTCACAATGGAAGAGAATATGGTGTCATTGGCTCCACGGAAGGAGCACACATTTTTGAAATAACGGAACAAGATAGTTTGCGCTTCGTGGACTTCGTTCCTGGGAGGTATCAATCCGCCCAAGTCATAACACGGGAATACAAACACTATCAGAATTACTTATATGCGATTTGTGATGAAGGTCCTAGCAGCCTGCAAATCATTGATTTCTCCTTTTTACCTGATTCCGTTCATCTTGTAGCAGATTTGCAAGACCAATACTTTGGAAAATCACACAACCTCTTTGTTGATTCCGTAAATGCTCGCCTTTATTTAACACTAGTCAATCCAATTGTTAATGGAAACGAACTTGGGATTGTTCCAATGCGCGTTTATTCTTTGGAAAACCCAATCATGCCGACCTTACTTTGGGAAGGACCAGCTGACATTCCGGAGGTTCATGACTTATTCGTATCGAACAATCGAGCGATTTTAAATTGTGGGTTTGATGGAATTCGAACCTACGATTTTTCTAATCCAACAAACCCAAGTTATTTAAGCAATGTAACGTTTTATCCGCAACAAGGATATAACCATCAAGGGTGGTTGAGTCCTGACCAAAACATGTATGTTTTTGCAGATGAAACGGCAGGATTACCCATTAAAAAATGCCAAATAACTGAGAATGGTCAAATTCAAGTTCAACAATTCTTTGGAACGATAAATAGTCCATACCCGAAGACTCCGCATAACATACAAATCACCAATGAGTTTGCATTTGTGGCTTATTACAATGACGGACTTCGCATCTTTGACTTAAGGAAAAGTCCGCCCATGGAAATAGCGTCATATGATACCTACATCGATAATGAACAAACGAACGGTTTTTCCATGTGGGGAGCTTGGGGAATACATGCCTTATTACCTAGTGAACGTATTTTGATATCGGATCGAAACAACGGTTTCTTTTTATTTGAATTTGATCGTTCCAAATTCCTTGTTCCAAGTGTAGAGCACGTTCAACTTTACCCTAATCCTTCTTCACTTGGCGAAGAGGTTTTGGTCCGAATGCCAAACGATGAGGTTACGGAATTCAATGTTAGCATCGTTGGCGCTAATGGAAATACTATAGCTGATTTTCACGTGCAACAACAATCTTATGCCCAATTACCGGAGGAATTAGCTGCAGGATGCTATTTTGTTCGAATCACTTGGATCAATTACCTGGGGGAGACTCAGACGGAAATGGTAAAATGGGTTAAATACGATTAAACCAGACGAATGTATAGGATTTCACCTTCCTTACTCACCTTCAACAAGTTATTTTTCGTCAACATTTTTACACTATTATCCCAAGCTTTATTGCTCATGTCAGAAAACTGCGCTCTCAACGTTGGTAAAACCGCTTCTTTTTCCTTTTGCATGACTGAAAAAATTGCTTGTTCGTTTTCGTTCAATTCAATTTTCACACTTTTTGTTTCAGGCCTCATTTGAGGAAAGAACAAAATTTCTTGAATGGATGCATTATTGGTGAGGTACATAATTAAACGGTCCATGCCAATCCCAAGTCCACTGGTTGGAGGCATTCCGTATTCCAGCGCACGTAAAAAATCTTGGTCGATGAACATGG
>JBEEIV010000065.1:0-3690 GCA_041169645.1 Bacteroidota bacterium | reverse complement strand
GCTCATTGTATTTCGGAGTGGGGACATGATTTCCGTCCAGAATACCGCCGTTTGCGGGAGATTTTTCAAAAGATTTCCAATGTTCCTGTGATAGCTTTAACGGCTACAGCTACACCGAAGGTTCAATATGATATTCAAAAGAACTTAAACATGCTGGATGCCGATGTGTTTAAGTCCTCCTTCAACCGAGACAACCTTTATTATGAGATTCGTCCTAAGCGCGATGTGGAAAAGGAAATTATCCGATACATCAAAAGCAGGCAAGGAGAAAGTGGCATCATTTATTGTTTGAGTCGTAAAAAAGTGGAGGAAATTGCTGAATTACTTCAAGTAAACGGCATTAATGCATTACCATATCATGCTGGTTTGGATGCGAATTCTCGAGCGAGACATCAGGACATGTTCCTTATGGAGGAAGTGGATGTCATTGTGGCAACCATTGCTTTTGGAATGGGAATAGATAAGCCAGATGTGCGCTATGTGATTCACCACGATATCCCAAAATCGTTGGAAAGCTATTACCAAGAAACTGGTCGCGCTGGACGTGATGGTGGAATTGGTGAATGCGTGGCTTTTTACAGTTATAAGGATATTGAGAAATTAGAAAAGTTCCTTCAAGGAAAAGCGATAACAGAGCAAGAAATTGGACGACAACTATTGCACGAAATTGTTTCTTATGCGGAAACTTCTGTGTGTCGACGTAAATTTATTTTACATTACTTCGGAGAGCATTTTGAAGAGAAGAAATGCAATGAGCAGTGTGACAATTGCCGTAATCCACGCGAACGTACAGAAGGATCAAAATATGTGGAGATGTTATTGAATTCCATTGTATTGATGGATGAAACACAGAAAGCCAAACATTATTGCGCGTATTTGTCCGGTCACGTCACTGCGGATATCAAAGCTTACAAACACGATCAACTGCCAAGTTTTGGCATTGGAAAGGAGCAGGACGAGCATTTTTGGAATGCCGTTATTCGTCAAGTAACCGTTGGTGGACTGGTGTACAAGGACGTTGAAACGTTTGGTACCTTGAAGTTAACGGATGAAGGCAAGGCCTTTTTGCAAAATCCAAAGTCATTTATGTTGATCAAACAACATGATTTTTCCGGTACGGATGACGATGATTCAATCATTCAAGCCGGTGGCAAGGGTGGAGCGTTTGATGAGGTGCTGTACAATTTGCTCATCGATTTGAGAAAAACCATCTCTAAACAGAAGAATATTCCACCTTTTGTGATTTTCCAAGAGCCTTCTCTTCGAGATATGTGTTTGCAGTATCCAATAACATTGGATGAATTAACGCATATTCAGGGAGTTGGATCAGGTAAAGCGCAGCGATATGGAGAGCCATTCGTTGATTTGATTGCCCATTATGTGGAGGACAATGACATCGAACGCCCGCAAGACATGGTGGTGAAGACCTTAGTAAATAAATCGGTGCTTAAGGTTCAATTGATACAAAACATTGACCGCAAACTCCCGCTAGAAGACATCGCTAAGGCACAAGGAAAATCCTTTGACGATATATTGGACGAAATGGAGTCAATTGTTAATTCCGGAACGAGGGTGAATATCAATTACTACATCAATACGATTTTGGATAATGAAAATCAGGAGGAGATTTTCGATTATTTCAGTGAAGCGGAAACGGATGATCTGATTACCGCTTATCATGAATTTGATGGATTGTATTCCGAAGAAGAGCTGCGCTTGATGCGCATTAAATTCATGAGTGAAGTCGCAAATTAATTGCTTTTATTTTTTGGTTTCCTTTATCAGTAATTCGATTGAATTTCGTGAAACGGCATGGTAATGAGTTTTTGCTTCATTGAATGTAGCAATGGCCATGTTTCTTGTTTCTGGATTTAATAACAAGGCTTCATAAATTGGCATCAAGTACTTTCTTCTTCCAACCTTGCTTAAAAAAGCTTGAATTTGGGCTTTGTTTACTTTAGCATATCCGTTTTGGGCACTGAGAACAAACCACTCCATCAACAATTCACTGTTTCCGCTGTTCGAAAATTTCAAATATCGGTCGATTTCTTTCATTTTTTCCATGGAAAGATTTCTGGGAAGTCTGCGAATAAATGTTTGCCATTCTTGGACGATGTAATCTTCGTATTTGATTTGTTGAATCTTTTTTATTTTTTTCTTTCTGCGACCAACTTTTTTCCAGGTATAGCTTACTTTCGGAGCGAAGCTTTTTTTATTCTTCACAAAGTCATCAGCTAATTTCTCCATTTGAATCAATCGTTCGGAATGCAATTGAATACAGTTGTTCGGTAGTCCGGTTTGATAAATCCATTGGTTGTAATCGAACGTTTTATTTTGTTTCGCTAGTAGTTCGGATTTTAAAAAGGCAATGAATTGATCTGAATCAACGGTTTTAAATTGAAACGTTTGAAAGTACTTTTTTAAAAAGGAATCGAATGCTGATCTACCAACAAGTTTTTCAATGGTTTTTAAAAAGAATGCTCCTTTCACGTATGCAATGTCGGTCATGCCATCATCTGGATTTCGTCCTTCTAGTGACAAATGCAACTTACTATCTTCCGGATGTTTGGATTTTTTAATGCGGGTTAGTTCATCTTTTAATTCATGGAATTCTACCAGTGCGAGTATATCTGAAACTTCTTTTCCGTAGATGGATTCCATGATGCGCAATTCAAAATAAACGGTAAATCCTTCATTCAACCAGAAGTCATTCCAGGTGCGATTAGTAACCAAATTCCCTGACCAGGAATGTGCCAATTCGTGTGCTATGACAGAAACCAAACTTTTGTCTCCAGCAAGCAACGTGGGATTAGCGAAAGTGAGCATCGGATTTTCCATGCCACCGAATGGAAAGGAGTAGGGTAAAACCAAAATGTCGTATTGTCCCCATTGATATGGTCCATATAATTTTTCAGCAGCGGTGATCATTTTTGGAATGGCATCAAATTCATTTGCGCAGGATGGGAGCAATTCCGGTTCAGCATATACGCCGCTATTCGGACTAAATGCGTGGTATTCCAAATCACCAACGGCTAATGCAATCAAGTAAGCCGGAATCGGTTTATTCATTTCAAAATGGTATTTACCATCTTTGTTCTTTTGTGTTGGATTTTTAGCGCTCATTACGGCTAATAAATCAACAGGAACTTTGACATCTGCTGAATAAGTAATGCGGTTGCTTGGAGAATCCTGAAGTGGAATCCAAGTGCGCGTCAAAATGGCTTGTCCTTGTGTGTATAGAAATGGTTTCGTTTTAGAAGTGGTCAATTTAGGGTCCAGCCAATCCAAGGCATCTGAACGTTCGGTGGTTTGGTAATAAATGTTGACGTACTTCGTGTCTTTCTTAATGGGAACCCTTAATGCTTGACCAAGTGTCGAATCTTGGTCCATTTTATCAATGAACATATCCGCTTCTTCCTCTTCACCCTTTTTCCCAATGGTCACTTTTTGGATCATCAATCCGTTCATGTCAAAAACAGCGGTGTCTGCTCCTTTATTATTCATCTCATGGCGAGCAACACCGTAAATGGTTTCATTTTCAAAATTGACATCAAGCTCCAGATGTAAGTGTGTGGTAGCAATTTCATTGGGATTGGCATAGCTGTGAAAATCCGTATCGGAAGAGGTTTGTCCCTCCGAAATTGGATCGTCTTTATGGAGCGCATCACAAGAGCTAAATAAGAGTAAAAC
>JBEEIV010000064.1:0-2504 GCA_041169645.1 Bacteroidota bacterium | reverse complement strand
ATAATGGATGGGAGTATATGGAACATTGTCTGGTGAATAAGCAGCTGGTTTATTGTCTTTCCCAACGTAAATTCGGAACACCGAAAAATCTCCCGTATGGCGAGGCCACACCCAATTATCTGTATCTCCGCCAAATTTCCCGATGGAATTCGGAGGGGTACCAACGAAACGCACATCCAAAAAGACTTCCTTCAACATTAAATAATAGTCGTTCCCGTAATTAAACGCTTTGATTTCTGCTTCGTAATGCGTTCCAGCAATGGCTGCTTCGCATAATTTTTTGATGTTCGCTTGGATTACGGCTTGATCACTTTTGGAACTTGCCCCCATTAAAACGGCCTTTGTCACATCATCAATCCGCACAATCCGCATGGCGGTTAAACCTGGATTCGCGAGTTCTTCTCCTTTTGTTTGTGCCCAGTATCCATTTTTTAAATAATCGTGTTCCAAGGAGGAGTGCGCTTGAATTTGTCCATACCCACAATGGTGGTTCGTGAGCAACAATCCCTGACTTGAAACCAATTCGGCCGTGCATCCACCACCAAATTGTAAGATGGCATCTTTGATACTGGCAGCGTTGATGCTGTAGATATCCGCTGCGGAAAGCTTCATTCCTTTTGCTTTCATATCCGATTCAAAGGCAGCAATCAAGGAGGGAATGAGCATCCCTTCTTCGGCATAAGAAAAAAGAGATTTTGTGATGAGGACGATCACAAATGTGGACCGCAAAAAGATGGATTTCATACGTTCATTTTAGAGTGGCTAAGATACAATGATTTCACCAAGCGACAATAGGCGGATAATTCCTTATCTTTGCGCCTCAATTGAAGCATGCGAATTTTTGAAGGACTTACGGAAAAAATGCCCATCCAAAATGCCGTTGTCACCATCGGGACATTTGACGGTGTGCATCTGGGTCACCAAGAAATTTTGAAAACACTCATTGCAGAGGCACACAACTGTCAAGGCGAATGTGTTTTACTGACGTTTTACCCGCATCCGAGAATGGTACTTTTTCCAGAAAAGACCGATTTGCAGTTATTGCAAACCCAAGCCGAAAAACTGGAGAAACTCGCATCGATTGGACTTCAAAACGTTGTTATTTATCCCTTTTCAAAAGAATTTGCGGATTTCTCGGCGCAGCGTTTTGTCGAGGAAATAATCATTCAAGACCTTCAAGCTAAAAAAGTCATCATTGGCTATGACCATCAGTTTGGACACCAACGCGAGGGAAATTTAGCTTTTCTAAAAAAATATGCCGATCAAGGTTATTTTGATTTACTGGAAATCCCCGCAGAGCAGATCGATGAAGCCAACATTTCTTCATCGAAAATCAGAACGGCTATCTTGAATGGAGAAATTTCTACGGCAAATAGTTACCTCGGTGCTCCGTTTGAATTGAGCGGAACGGTTGTCAAAGGACTCCAAAATGGCAGAACCATTGGTTTTCCTACAGCGAACATCCACATCCACGACGAACAAAAAATCATTCCAGCTAATGGAGTTTACGCCGTAGAAATGAGTATTTCGGGTAAAAATCACCAAGGAATGATGAATATCGGTTGGCGTCCAACGATTCAAGAGGAAAAAACAATGCGTCAGATTGAAGTGCATTTATTTGATTTCAACGAGGAGATTTATGATTCACCTTGTAAAATTCTCATACATCACTACGTACGTCCTGAGCATAAATTCCCTAACTTAGATGCATTAAAATCCCAAATCACCTTGGATGAAACGACGATTCGCGCTTATTTTTCTCATCATTAGTGATCTTTGTTTCGCTCAAGCCCCAACCTTAAAAATTTACAGTTGGTCCGAAGCGCGTTTTGCCAATCCGGATACGATTCAAGCAATATCATTTGAAAAAATGAAATTGGACTCCTTGCCAAGTGAACTATGGAAATTTACGCAGCTGAGGTATTTGAATTTAGACAAAAATCAATTGACTGATTTACCGGCGGAGTTCGCCTTGCTTCAACAATTAACGGAACTAAGCATCAGTAAAAACAAATTATCCTTTTTACCACTTGTCACCTGTCGCTTACCTCAGTTACGAAAGCTTAACGCTTCAAGAAACCGGATTGAATCAATTCCCAATCAAATTGAATTTTGCAGCCATTTGGAAGAACTCGATTTTTATGACAACCTCATCAGTGATTTTGGTATAGGGATATTCAACTTATCGGAACTCAAAACCCTCAACATTGAAGGAGTCATGTATGGTACAAATTTCGCGGATGATCTCAAACGAAAATTGCCTCAAACACGTATTCTACTAGATCCTCCATGTAAGTGTTTAAATTAAATTAAATCAAATACGTTCGGAATGCCTGTTGGGTACTTCAAACTATTTCCTAACTTCGTATAAAACATCAATTTTGGAACTCATAAACCTTATTTTCCGACTTGGGGTACTCTTTGCCATCTATGGCTTTTTGTGGTTTTTCATTGACATGGGATTAAAAATCCTCCTTGGATCAAGAAAACGTTCCCTTGGAGAG
>JBEEIV010000063.1:0-3757 GCA_041169645.1 Bacteroidota bacterium | reverse complement strand
CATAGTTCTGAATGATTTGATCTTGATTTCGGTCAAACACCTGATCTTGGTTACCATCTTGCAAAATGACATTGCCCTGATTCAAAATGTCTGTCACTCCACCCTTCAACATTATAGTCTTTGTCAATTGTTTCGAGAAACTAAAATCAATTACGTTACGCGGCATTTCGTACCAATCTGGATAAGGCGAACCAAAATTGTTACCTACAGCAAAGATTCGTTTACCTATTACGTTATAATTGAAGTTAATTTGTAAGCCTTTTTGCGTATCGTTGTAATTCAAACCAGCATTTAAGATATAAGGCGACTGGCCTTGTAAGGGACGATTGTCCGATTGATCTTTTGAAATAGCATCATCTAATTTCACACGGCTAAAAATGTATGTACCGTTAAATACCAAGCTAGTCTTACCCAAAATTGAATTTGGTTTCTCTGGGCTTAAATTTTTCCGTATCTCAGCCTCGATACCAGTTGAATAGGCCGACTTTGCGTTCGAGAAATTTAAATTTGGATTAGCACCAGAGGTAAATACAACCTCAATTGGATTTGTAAAGTCTTTATAGAACGCTGCCACACTGATTAATTCAGATGGAGTAGGATAGAACTCATAACGGAAATCAAAATTTTGAATATCTGCATTTTTCAATGTTGGATTACCAGATATTACACGATTATTGACAAAATCGTAGAATGAGAATGGGGCTAATTCACGAAATTCAGGACGATTTAAAGTCTTACCATAAGCCAAACGTAACAAGGACTTTTCTGTAAAATTATATGTCAAATTCAACGATGGCAATAGATCTAAACGGGTGTTGTCATACTTAATTAACTTACCCACTAAATCCGCTGAATTTAATTTCTGACTATTTTGCTCAGCTCGAACGCCTGCAATTGCATTAAATTTCTTCCCTAAGGCATAATTAACTGAGGCATAAAATGCTAATAAATTATTGCTTGCATCGTATGAGTCATTCGGATTCGTTTGCTCATCGATTTTGATTCCAGTTCTAGAATTGAAATTTTGAGGTGAAAACAATTGATCAATTGGTAATGTCGTTTGGAACGATGGAGTTGATTTCACATAGCCCAGATTTCGAGCATCAAAATCACGCATTTTATCTTCGTAAAAAGCACCTGCTTTAAAATCCAACTCCTTCCCATCAGTCAATGCAATTCTCTTCTCTAAATTTACCGCGGCCGTGTAAGAACTTTCCTCCATGTTGATATAAGTTCTACCTAATAAAAAGGTCTGAGCTGCACCATTAGGTATCAACAAGCTTTTCGAATTCCCGTCTACATTGTAACGAAAACGCTTGTAATCGGGTTGGTTACGATAGGCTGAATTATAACCAACCATCCAATCGGTCTTTAATGTACCATCTTGAAATTCATGACGACCCGTCAACTGGCCAGTATAAATTCCTCTGAAAACTTGATCAAATGAACGAATATCCCAATTTGACCCATTGTCAAATCCATATCGTTGAATGTATTGCGTATTGGCTAATTGATTGAAGAGGTTTTTGAATTCAATCACTGAACCTCCTGCAAAACGTGCCGACCAATTGTGAGAAACCCCTAAACGTAGCGCATTAGTGCATTGATTATCCTTATAATTGAAAATTTCTTCGGCCTCACCTGTTGAACCAATACTACTATAACCCCAGTCATTTCTGCTCATTTGGAAAATCGTACGCGTATTCGAGTAATTGATTGCTGTTACATTACCAATCTTAACAGAACCCAAATCAAACTTAAGACCACCTGAAAGTGAGGCACGCATATCTGGCATGGCATTTGATTCTATAGGCACCCAATTATTTTTAAGAGAAGCACCGATGGCATCAATTCCCGCAGCACCTGTATTGATCAAGGCTGAACGGTTAGTTGGGAAAGATTTTGGAAGGTCAAAAAAACCTTGATCGAAACTCGTCCATGCCATATTTGAATTTTTGGTTGCAAAAAATGCAGATCCTGTTGTTCCTTCGCGGTAAGCGCTTGAAATATCCAACGTTAGAAAGTTATTTTCAGGAATTGATTTAGTAAAAATCTTAACCACACCTCCCGCAAATTCTCCTGGAATTTCAGCCGATGGCGACTTGAAAACTAAAATACGATCAATCTGACCCGCCGGAATAATATCAAATGAAAACGAACGAACATCCGTTTCCATGGATGGAGCAAAAGCATTGTTTAATTGAACCGTATTATACCGCTCATTCAAACCCCGAATGTTAATAAAACGCTCTCCAAAAATCGTAACCCCTGGAACACGCTTCACCACCTCTGCAGCTGTACGGTCCAACGTCTTTGTGATTTGTGCAGCAGAAATACCACTGACAACTAATTGAGCAGCTTTGATTTCAGAAATCACAGAAACTTCTGTATTTGTTAACCGCTGGGCCACTACTTTTACTTCAGCTAAAGTAGAAGACTCCTCCGCGATGGTCAAATTCAATTCGGTTACTTGATCCGCACTTACTTTAACATCTTCGTATACTTTAGATTGGTAGCCGACGAATGAAATTTTAAGCGAATAAGTCCCAGCGGGTAATTTATCAAAATTGAAAAATCCGTTGATATCAGTGGACGCTCCTTTAGTTGAACCCTGCAATAAGATAGTTGCTCCGATGATGTCTTCTTTTGTTTTGACATCCTTTATCGTACCTCTTAAAACACCTGTTTGTTGTGCAAATACTCCGAAAACGAGCAGAAAATTAAGAACGAATAGATTGGTGTAACGTGCAAATAATTTCATAAATGATTTTGGTGTTTGTTTTTCAAGCACAAAATTAACGGTAACACCATGGCTCTTGGTTAACCATATATTAATCATTTGTTACCTAATTGTTAAATAAGCGTGGAATCATTAACAATTTGGTAACATTGAAAAAAGGGGATGAAAATTTCAAGTATCCATACCCAAAATCTGCATAAAAATGGTATTATTCAAAGAAATATAATTTTTTATAGAAGAACTTTCTTGGAAAATTTAAATTTTACGCGGATTTAATTTGGAGTTTATTTTAAACGCCTAGTTTTGAGACAAGAAAACGGAAATATTTCCGCCTAAGTTTTAACTAGTTTATGTTATGAAAAATTTCATTACAAAAAATTCAATTGTAGCGCTTGCTTGCGCTTCATTGTTGTCTATTTCATCTGTTGCCTCTGCATCAGAGCTGTCGCTACCTGTTTCGATTGAACAAGTAGGGAAATTGAAATTTTTAGTAAGCCCTGAATTGAAAACGCAATTAATTGTTACCATATACGATACTGATAATAATTTGATCCACAGCGAAGCTATCACAAGCAAAAAGATGTTCAGTTTTGCTGATTTGGTCGATGGAGCTTACCGAATGGACATATTAGATGCACGCAAAAATCTATTGAAATCCAAAACATTTAGCATTAAAACCGAAGTGAAACGTGATTTAGTTGCGATTCAATAAGGTAGGTCAACAAGTGAAAGATTAAGGGAAAAGGGCACGGAGATTCTGTGTCTTTTTTTTGTAGATTTAAATCAATTTTTTCCGCCAAAAACCCATCCTTTTTTCCTATTTTTGTCGCCCTTAGTACCCACATTTTAGATACATATGGATTTTTTGGAAGGATTAAATGAACCTCAGCGGAAAGCCGTTCAGCATATCGATGGACCCCTGATGATCATCGCCGGTGCCGGATCAGGCAAAACTCGGGTACTTACCTATCGAACCGCCTATTTAATCCAGCATGGGGTGGATCCTTTTTCGATTCT
>JBEEIV010000062.1:0-3717 GCA_041169645.1 Bacteroidota bacterium | reverse complement strand
CAAACGTCACTATTGAAAATACCGGGGTTTCGAACTTGAATGTTTCAGGCATTAACTTCTCGGGGACAAATGCTTCCGAATTTTCAATCAATCTTACAAATGCTGTTGTAACTGGACTAGGTAGCAATAATTACTCTCTAACATTCACTCCAACTGGTACAGGAACGCGTATGGCGACAATTTCTATTGCCAACGATGATAGTGATGAAAATCCGTATGTGATCCATTTGTACGGAATCGGCACAAACAATCTGGCAACTGAACCAACTGCCAATCCCACCAATTTAACTTTTCCCTTAGTGAAAGCATATACCCTAGGCGGTCAGTATACTGCGGGAACCAATGCCGAAAATTACATTGTTCTATGGAAAAATGGCTCGGCCGTATCTGGAACGCCAACGGATGGTACAAGTTACAAACGAGGAGATGTCGTTGGTGATGCTCGAGTAGCTTACGTAGGAAGCGGAACCGGATTCACACCACGTGGAATCATAGCCAATCAAAACTACCATTTTGCCGTATTTGCATTCAATGGTCCAACGGGTTTCGAAAACTACAAAACAACAAGCCCTGCGATCGGAAACGTGACAAGTCAAGGAGAACAAATCGGTAATTACTACGCAGGTATTACTTCTGGATCTCCCTCATTTTTAAGTGACTTAAGTGCGTTGATTAACCAGCGAACAGTAGTATCTTACTTCAATTACAAAACAACCATGATGAATCAATTTGAGATTCGCGATACAACAAATGGTCAATCGTTTGTCACATGCGTTTACTCAGGAGAACGTAAAGTTTTTGATGAGCCATTTGATTGGTCTGCGCTTGGTTACTCTCGCGAACACACCTACAGTCATTCTTGGATGCCCACTTTTCCATGTGACAATCCAGAACAACCAGAATACAATGACCAACATAACTTATGGCCAACGAATTTACAACAAGCGAATACGCCAAGAAGTAATTTACCATTAATGGATATCGATGGAAACATTGTTTTCACCTATCTAGAAGGAAATGTCGGTTACAGTGGGAATCAATTGGTGTACGAACCGCGTGAAGCTCAAAAAGGAAATGCGGCTCGTTCTATTTTTTACATGGCTACAGCATATAATGGTCAAGGTGGAAATAACTGGCAAATCCCTGCGAATCAAAGTCAAGAATCGCTCAAAACATGGCATTTCAACGATTTGCCTGACAATTATGAAATTGCACGTAACGAGTTTATTTTCAGTAAACAAGCGAACAGAAACCCATATGTGGACTCTGTGAACTTTGTTTGTCATGTCAATTTTGCTAATATGTCTTATTTGGTTTGTGATGCAGGTTTAGAAGAAAAATTAGCTTCTAATTTCTCTGTTTTCCCAGTACCTACATCTGACAAATTATTTGCTCAGGTAAACGGATTAGACATCGTTGAGTATACCATCACCGACATGCAAGGTAGGGTAATCGCATCGTCTGCATCCATTCAATTACCTGTATTAGAACTGAGTACTTCAACTTTCAAATCAGGTATGTACTTATTGAAAGTAGGAACAAGCTTTGGAACTGTACAACGTGAATTCATTGTTGAATGATGTTAAAATACCTCATATATTTTATGATTGGAGCAGGCCTAACGGCTTGCTCTTCTCATTTAATTATTGAGGGTTCTAAAACGACCATCGCTTCGGAATTAAAAGATCAAACAGAAATTACTTCATTTATTTCTCCTTTCAAAGATTCAATGGAACATGCTATGAACATTGTTCTAGCAGAGTCGAGCATCGATCTTGAAGCCGGAAGAACTTCTTGTTTACTCGGAAATTGGGCCAGTGATGCTTTGTTTGTCAATCAAACAAGAAACGTTAAAATGGCTGAACCTATTTTTTGCCTATTAAATACAGGTGGACTCCGGTCTTCAATAGGAAAAGGTCCAGTGACCCTCGGCGACATTTTTCGCCTCATGCCTTTTGATAATGCAGTAACTTGGGTCCGTTTACCCATTTCATCCAAAGCCAAAATTGCACAGTACTTGCTTTTATCTGGAGGTGAACCCATTTCACATGCAGAACTGAGCAACGGTAAATTGACAATTCAAGGAGAAACGGATACTACTTCTCATTTTTGGGTTATTACGAGTGATTATTTGGCAAAGGGAGGAGATAAAATGGATTTTTTCATAGATGCCGTAAGTTATGAATCAAAACCTACCCTGCTGAGGGACGTGTTTATTCAAGAAGCAAAAACACAAAAATGGTTGGCTGTATCACCCGAAATTCGAATTAAGCTATGAAACGTCGTGCCTTTCTAAAAAAAAGCTTGTTAGGTGGAAGTTCACTTTTGTTCTTGAATTCCTTTGAATGGCCACATAAGTTCCAAGCACTTGGGAAACAGAAACTTGTTATATTACATACCAATGATACTCATTCTCAGATAGAACCTTTTCCAGCTAATCATCCTAAATATGCCAATCTAGGAGGAGTAGCACGTCGGGCACAACTCATTGATGAGATTCGATCGAAAGAAGATCATGTTCTTTTATTGGACTCAGGTGATATTTTTCAAGGAACACCTTATTTTAATATATTTCATGGTGAATTGGAAATGAAACTCATGTCTGCGATGAAATACGATGCCGCAACCATGGGAAATCACGATTTTGACCTTGGCCTAGACGGATTTTTAAATGCTAAAAAATTTGCTAGTTTCCCCTTTCTTTGTGCGAATTATGACTTTTCAGATACCGTATTGAAAGATCAAACACAGGAATGGCAAATATTTCATAAAGCCGGACTAAAAATAGGAGTCTTTGGCATAGGAGTTGAATTAGACGGACTCGTTCCCGAAGAAAAATACGGACAAACAAAATACCTTGAACCAATCAGTTATGCGAATGAAACAGCATTGAAACTGAAAAATTTTGGATGCGATTTTATCATCTGCCTATCTCATCTTGGATACAGTTACAGTGATTCATCGAAGCCAAGCGATGTGAAATTGGCAACGGAAAATGATTACATTGACTTAATCTTAGGTGGGCATACACATACCTTCATGGATGCTCCTTCGGTTCATAGTAATAAATCAAACAAGGAAACAGTGGTTCATCAAGTTGGTTTTGCGGGAATATTTCTAGGGAAAATTGAAGTAAGTTCCAACAAGATAGCTTGTTGGAGGCATACTGTGGAATAATTCCTTACCTTCAAACCATGAAAAGTTGGTGGATAATTTTGTTGATCACTTTATTTTCTTGTACGAAAGAGGTACAAATTGATATACCCGGTTATTCGGATCAATTGGTCGTAGATGGAATCATTGAGACTGGTGGTAATCCAATCGTCATCTTATCTCAAAGTGCCAATATTTATGAGGAAAGTGATTTAGCAGCATACATCTCCCGATTCGTTTATGACGCAAATCTCTGTGTGATAAACGGAGTTGACACCTTTGCATTGACGCTATTTTCCATACCGGAATTACCGGTTGAAAGCCAAAAAAAAGTTGCGGAAATGCTACGTTTGGATTGGAATGAAGCAGTGTTACTCCCCATTAAAGTATACAGCAATTTGGAACTGGTCGCTCAAGCGAATCAATCGTACACACTTCAAATTGTACATCAGGGAAAGTCTTATAAAGGAACTACACAATTGCCTACTCCAACACCGCTTGACTCGATTTTTTGGAAATTGGAACCAGAAACAATGGAATACGGATATTCATGGGCCCGCTTAA
>JBEEIV010000061.1:0-3170 GCA_041169645.1 Bacteroidota bacterium | reverse complement strand
CTTCTGTTGCAGGGGTATATCGGGCGGTATCGCAAATGCCTTGCATTCCTTTGTTGAAAATCCGTACGTTTCGGTGTGCGGTGGTTTCCTGCGTGTGATTCAACGAATCCTTGTGCATGATCAAACTGTCGGCATGAATGTACAAGGTATCTCCATCATAAACTTTAAAAGCCAAGGAATTTCCTGTCAGAAAGGCAAGGTGATTGGTGTTGCTTGATTTGGCATGATTTCCCATGAATGCCATGTTCTGAGTAAAGTCTTTGTAAAAGACATTTCCTTGTCCTTCGTAATCGTTCTTTTTCGTATTAATAAACAAGGTATCTCCTTTGATGATGCTGGTCTTTTGAATGATTTCGGCTTGTTTGTAAAGTACACCATCTTCATTTTCAACATGATACCAGCCTTTTTTACAATGTATGGTTACACTATCGTTTTGAATGATTGTTGGACCAAAAAAATACAATTTTTGCTGTTCATACGCGAATTGCATGGTGTCCGTCGTGACTTTCAAATCGTTTTTCATGTAGTCCACATTTCCGCTAAAAAAGAAACTTCCGTTGTTCGGATAAAAGTATCCGTGTAAGCTTGAAATGCGTTCATTGGATAAAATGGATTCAATTCTTCCAGCACTTCGGTAAATAGCTCGGCCTTGTTTGACGTCGTAATCGATCGAGTCAGCACTCAGTTTATATGCTTGATCCCGAACCTTTACATTTCCCCAAAGTTTGGCGTATTTGTTTCCTTCATCGTAGTATAGCGAATCACAATATAAATTCACGTCGCCTTTTCGGATGTGGACTTTGCCGTAGGCGTAAACGATTTTTTGTTTGTCCAAATAATGAGCAGAATCACAGTACATGGTATTACCATGGTAAGCAAAACTCACCGTTCCAACCAAGCGATGCCGTCCAGTTAATACGTTATAATAGATTTTTTCTGAACCAGGAAGTAGTTCCAGTGTTTTTTTTTGGGCATAGCTCGTTCCACTCAAAAAAAATGCGCTCATGAAGAGCGCAATTTGTATGAATGGTTTGATGTTCATTTTAGTGATTTGCTAAAGTTTGTTTTCTGTCGGGACCAACAGAAACAACGTTAATTGGCACATTTAATTGTGCTTCCAAGTAACTAACGTATTTTTTCAGCGCGGCAGGAGCAGAAGCATAATCGGATAATTCGGTCAAATCACAGTTCCATCCTTCCAATTCTTCGTACACTGGCGTGAACTCAAGGTCACTTACATCAAAAGGGAAATCGTATACTTTTTCTCCGTTTACGAGGTAATGCGTACATACGCTGATTTTGTCAAAGATACTCAAGACATCTGCTTTCATCATAGAAAGTTCGGTGACACCGTTGATCATGATGGCATAACGCATTTGAACGAGGTCGATCCATCCACAACGACGTGGACGCCCAGTTGTAGCACCAAATTCACGTCCTTCCTTGCGGATTTCTTCACCCACTTCATCATCTAATTCAGTAGGGAAGGGGCCACTTCCAACGCGGGTACAATATGCTTTGAAAATTCCGATCACTTTTCCGATACGGGTTGGTGCAATTCCTAATCCGGTGCAGGTACCTGCAGTCACGGTATTTGATGAAGTGACAAATGGATATGTTCCAAAATCAATGTCCAACATCGTTCCTTGGGCTCCTTCAGCAAGAACGCGTTTTCCATTCATCAATGCGGCATTCAAATAGTGTTCGCTATCGACCGCTTGTAATTTTTTTAGCGATTCGATTGCTTCCATCCATGGTTTTTCCAAAGAAGCCAAATCGTATTCAAATCCTTCGTAATGTTTTAACATTCCCACGTGTTTTTCTACGAGGATGTCATATTTTTCTTGGAAATTTGGAGAGAAAATATCACCAACGCGTAAACCATTTCTTCCGGTTTTGTCAATGTAAGTTGGTCCAATTCCTTTTAGTGTAGAACCAATTTTATTTTTCCCTTTTGCCGTTTCAGAGGCAGCATCCAACAAGCGATGTGTCGGTAAGATTAAGTGTGCTTTCTTTGACAGTAGCAGGCGGTTTTCAAAATCGATGTTGAAAGGTGCCAATTTATCCAATTCACCTTTGAAGATTACAGGGTCAATTACCACGCCGTTTCCAACGAGATTAACCACGTTTGGATGGAAGATTCCAGATGGAATGGTGTGAAGCACGTGTTTAATTCCATTAAATTCTAAGGTGTGTCCTGCATTTGGTCCACCTTGAAAACGTGCAATTATATCATATTGAGGAGTTAATACATCAACGATTTTACCTTTTCCTTCATCGCCCCATTGCAATCCTAATAGTACATCTACCTTCATGGTTATTTTTTAAAGTAAGCTTCGACTTCCGTCATGGTATTTACCAAATTAAATACTTGATTGATTTTCGTCAGTTCAAAAATTTTCAATAATTCATTATTCACATTCAACATCACCACATCACCTTGGTTCATCCTTGCTCGGGTCAATATTTTTACAAAAAAAGCGATCCCAGATGAATTTACATAAGCGAGTTTGGATAGATCTAACACAACTTGCCAATGTTGCAGTTCATCCAAAAGTGCTTGTCCTTCTGTTAAATCAGCATCAGACATTAATTTCCCTTCAAAAGATAGGATGGAAAAATCCGAATGTATGTGATGGCTCAGCTTCATTTTTATGGTTTTGACTGATTTTTAATTCCGTAAAAATAAAGAGAGTGGTGTTGTACTTTTACATCAAAGAGTTCTTCAATAGTTGCTTTGATTTGTTGTATGCGTGGATCACAAAATTCAATTACCTCACCTGTATCTGTGCAAATAACGTGGTCATGTTGTTTGGAACCATGGGATTTTTCAAATTGCGCAATGTTCTTTCCAAATTGGTGTTTTCGAACGAGGTTACACGCTAGAAGTAATTCGATGGTGTTGTACAAGGTTGCTCTAGAAACGCGGTAATTGTGGTTTTTCATTTTGATGTAGAGCGATTCAATGTCAAAATGTCCTTCATACTGATATATCTCTGCTAGAATAGCAAAGCGCTCGGGTGTTTTTCTGTGGCCATTCTGTTCGAGGTAAGCCGCGAAAATATCCTTTACTGTCCCTGAAAGTTCTGTTTTATTCATGTTTTCAGCAGAACAAATTTACGTATTTATTTAGAGTAGCATCCGAAACAAGTCAAGGAATGTTCTTAGTT
>JBEEIV010000060.1:0-5419 GCA_041169645.1 Bacteroidota bacterium | reverse complement strand
GCGTTCAAAGCATTCGTTCTCATTCCTTTATCTGGAACAGTTAACCATTGTGAACGATAATTTGTAAAGATGCTGTAATCCTCAGCTCCCGTAGCAACTGCCCCAGGATTATATAATACCTGTGACTGATACCACGCGCTGATGTTTTTATCTTGTTGTGCTTTTGCTTGAACGAAACAAAATACAGAGGCCGAAAAAAGAATGATTTTTTTCATAAATGTTATCTAAATAAAGTAACGTTACCAGAACGATCACCTGAGCGACCATCAATGGTTCGGAAGTTCATAATATACGTATAGGTAGCAGGATTTAAAGGTTTCCCGTTAAATGTTCCATCCCATCCTTCATGAGGATTAGTCGTTCGAAATACCATTTGACCGTAACGGTTATATACACGTAAATCAATTTCAGCAATGGCACCGCCCTCAACAAAACCATTATTCGCATTGTTCGTGAAGTTTTGGTCTTTATCCACATTTGTTAAAACTCGGAAATAATCATTTTCACCATCCTCGTTCGGCGAGAATGAATTGGGCAACTCGATTAAAACTTGTGTGGCAAAATTAACAGTGACCAAAACCGTGTCTGAAACGGAACATCCATTTAGTGTGTAGGTAGCAACGTAATTCGTCGTATAGAATGGGTTAACAGTAAGTGAATCACCAGCAATACACGGCGAACAACCTAAAATACTGTCAGAAACGACACCACTTGGATACCAGTATAAGTTACCACCAGCAGGAGTTCCCTCCGAGAATAAATAAGCATTTTGATACATATTAATGGTCGTATCATTGATTTCAACATAGGCACCTCCAGTAGTATCCGATAAAGTTAAATTCATCGTAGGAGTTTCGTTCACCGTAACAAATTGTGTAAGTGTACTGGTAACGTTTTGTGGGTTTGTTACGACTAGCGTTATAGCGTAGGGTGTTGATCCACTGGTTACAGGGAAACAGATTGGGCCAGGGTTTTGTCCTACAAAAGTAGCTGGAGTTGCACCCTGAAAGGACCATAAATAAGTCAAATCACCACCTGTTGAATTATTGGTTACATAAATGCAATCGCCTTCACACAGGATCAAATCCGCATCTGAAATGGTGAAGTTTGCACTGGGCGCTTGAGCAAAGATAAATTGCGTAAAGCACAAGGTTGCAAAGAGGAAAATAGATTTCATAAAGTTTGAAATAATTGATTCAATAATACGAAAGTAAGCAAAAAAGTTTCATTATCAGAAAGATTTACTGACTTGCCTGCATCAAAGTCCGAACTTCATTCATTTCTTTTACATCATGCACCCTAAATACATGTGCATTTTTCGTGTACAAAAGACTATGTAAAACACTGGTGCCATTTAGCGCATTTTCTGTATCTACCTGTAGCACTTCTCGTATCATACTTTTTCTAGATATTCCGACTAAAATCGGTTTTTCGAACACGTGCAACATGTTAAAGGAACGGATGAGTTCATAGTTTTCTTCCAACGATTTACCGAATCCGAATCCTGGATCCAAGATAATGTTCACGATACCTTTGTTTTCTAATTGGGTAATTTTCTCAGAAAAATAGCGCAAAGCGTCCATCATCAATCCTCCTTGAATATGAGATTCACTGCGATTAGCTGCTTTTCCACGATGATACGTCAGGACATATGCCGCTTGATGTTTGGCGACCGTTTCTATTAACTTTTCGTCGAATTGTCCTCCGGAAATGTCATTAACCACATCGATTCCCTCATGTAGGGCGTATTCCGCTACTTCTCCGTAAAAGGTGTCAATGGATAAAAGTAAATGAGGGAATTCCTTTCGAATAAAAGGGATCACTTCCTTTAAGCGTTCAATTTCCTCCGTAGGACTGGGTGTTTTCGCGCCGGGTCTTGTGCTACTTGCGCCGATATCCAAGATATCCATTCCCTGCTGAACCATGATTTGAACCTCTTCTTTCAGCGCTAAACTGAAAGATTTTCTGCTCTTTTCAAAAAAGGAATCTGGTGTCATATTCAGAATTCCCATTATCTTTGGGTTGCTGAAATCGTGAAGTTGTCCTTTTATTTGAATAAAACGACTGAAGCGAAAAGACCTATTTGTTGTCATATTGAATACATGGAAAAAACCACACTTGAGTACACAAATGTAATGAATGTTTGCCGAGAGATCTTTGAAAAAAAATCTCACGATTATGGTCCTTCATGGCGCATTTTGCGTCCAAGTTCATTAACAGATCAAATTTTCATTAAAGCGCAACGCATTCGAACCATTCAAGAAACAGGAGAAAACAAGGTTGGTGAATCCTTCGAAGATGCGTTTATGGCCATAGTTAATTATTGCATAATTGCCATTATTCAATTGCGTCACGAAGCAAAGATTAATGACGATATGAGCGTTGAGCAGGCAGTCATCGCCTACCGAAAAGTGGAAAAAGAAGCCTTTGAGTTAATGGAGAAGAAAAACCACGATTATGGCGAGGCGTGGCGAGATATGCGGGTAAGTTCATTAACCGATTTAATTTTATCCAAGGTACTTCGAATTAAACAAATTGAGGATAACTCAGGATTAACGTTAGTGTCTGAAGGAGTGGAAGGAAATTATTTCGATATGCTGAACTACAGCGTATTCGCATTGATACATTTGAAGTAAAATGTTAATAGCCTGTTAATTCCAGTTTTTGGTTCACTAGTTCCCTTACTTTTACACAAATCAATGCTATGAACAAATCACTTAACATCAGTTCTTGGTCCATCAGAGCCATCGTTGCTGGACTTTTTTTAATTTCGGCTCTTGGGAAAATATACCCTGATCCATCCATGTATGGAACCATTTCAACCTTTGAAGTACAACAATTGTATCCGATGGGGTTCTCGGAATTACTTGCGAAGTATTTTTCTCGATCCTTAATCGGTATCGAATTCGCTCTGGGATTTTTACTTCTGTTTCCATTCAATTTGAAAAAATGGGTAATTCCATCCATCATTTTGATGCTTTCTGTTTTTTGCATTCACTTAACAATTGAAATCATTACAAAAGGGAATTCAGGAAACTGTGGTTGTTTCGGAAGTTTATTACCAATGACGCCATTACAGGCAATTGTCAAAAATCTGCTTTCCATCGGTTTACTTGTCGTACTTGTGTGGAAATTGGATGAAGTTTTACCAAAAAAATCAAATTATTTAGCCATGACAAATGTTGTTACTGCGTGTGTTCTCGCGATGTTTATGCTCGTGCCACTCTTTAAAAAACCGGCGACAAGTTCTGAAGCGTCATTGCCTTCTATCCCGCATAGTCATGTAACGGTAGTTACACCTGCAGCGGGTTCGGATAATTCAGTTCAAACTTTGACTCCGGCAGACACGACCAAAGCAAAGTTACCTGAAGGTCCCAAGCAGAAGAAGTCTGGTTTTGCAAAATACTATGCAAATATCGATCAAGGAAAGAAAATACTTTGTTTTTTCGCGCCTTCTTGCGAACACTGTCAAGCAACCGCGAAAGAGTTGACTGACATGCGCAAAAGCATTCCTGATTTTCCTGAGATGCAGATCTTGTTTATGGATGAGGCTCCAGAAGAAATTCCGAATTTCTTCAAATTTGCAGGCGCATCGTATCCGTACAAAGTGATCGAAATCATTGAGTTTTGGAACGCAATTGGAAATGAAAAAAATGTACCTGGTGTGTGCTATTTATGGAATGGTAACGTCATGAAATTCTATGAAGGTCCCGAAGGTCCACACAAATTCAGCACCAAAGATTTAAAACTTCAACTGCAAAAAATAAAGAAGTAGTCCCCCCTGATTTTCATCTTTTTTTCTGCTCGAATTCACTAATTTTGACTACTTTCGGGCATGAGAAAGAAAATTCTTGCAGCGAATTGGAAAATGAATTTGACTGCCTCTGAAGCTCACGTTTGGGTCGAACAATTTAGCAAGGATGTTGCGGTAAATCCGGAACTTGAATTCCGATTATACGCACCAGCTGTTTTCATTCCCTTACTAGTAGATTCTTCCGTATTGCATGTCGGCGCGCAAAATATTCATCCAAAAGAGGAAGGAGCTTTTACAGGCGAAATTTCCATTCCGCAAGTAAAAAGTGTGGGAGCAAGGTCGGTGCTTATTGGACATAGTGAACGCCGTATATTATTTCACGAAACGGATGAATTCATCGGACAAAAGGTAGCAGCTTGTTTGAAAAATGCATTTTCATTTATTCTGTGTTGTGGTGAAAACCTCGAGACGAGGAATTCGGGAACTCAACTTTCGTTTATCCGTTCTCAACTTGCTCCGATTCTTCACGCTATTAAAATGGAACAACTCCCGTTGCTGACGATTGCCTATGAGCCCATTTGGGCGATTGGAACCGGTCAATCTGCAGAAACAGATCAAATCAATGAAGTTCACGCATATATTCGAAGCATTTTAGTCGATTTATTCGGTCAACAAGGGTATGATGTTCCAATCCTTTATGGTGGAAGTGTGAATACTGAAAATGCTGAGGCTATTTTTTCATGTTCAAACGTAGATGGTGGACTAATAGGTGGGGCCTCATTACACGCAAATCAATTTCTTCAATTAGCAAGCTCTATTCAATGAATTATTACGAATTAACGGTTCAATTAGCTGATTTTAGCGGGTGGAACGATATCATGGTTGCCTATTTGGCTGATCTGGATTACGAAAGTTTTCAGGTGGAGCAACCCAATGTGAAAGCATACATTCAAGAGGAATTATTCGATGGTGAGAAACTCCAGCTTTTGTTGGATAACATCAACGAAGAACAAGAAATCATATCCTCTTTTGAAGTGAAATTTATTCCACAACAAAATTGGAATGCGCAATGGGAGGCACAATTTGAGCCCGTTTTTATTGGTGAAGATATTCGAGTTGTTGCGCCTTTCCATCAGTTGGAGGCATTCTCGGGAATTGAAATATTGATTGAACCAAAGATGTCCTTTGGAACAGGTCACCACCAAACGACACATTTAATGTGTGCGTCGATGTTAGGATTGGATTTACAATCAAAGCGTGTCTTAGATATGGGTAGTGGAACGGGCGTTCTCGCGATACTCGCTGAAAAATTGGGTGCTACTGACATTGTAGCCATCGATATCGAGGCGTGGTCGGCAGAAAATTGTGCGGATAATGCCGTTCGTAATCATTGTCAGTATATTCATTCGGTACATGGTGGGGTGGAACAAATTCCATCAGATGCATTTGATGTGATTTTGGCTAATATCAATAAAAATGTACTAAAATCCCAATTGTCAACTTATAAAGAACGAATGAAGTCAGGGGCCTATTTGCTTTTAAGCGGTTTTTTCGTTTCGGATACAGAAGAATTGAAATTATTGGCATCTGATTTGAAGCTCACATTTCATGCCCAGTACGAACGTGAAGGTTGGGCGGTATTAATCTTTAAAAAGTAACACATGA
>JBEEIV010000059.1:0-4131 GCA_041169645.1 Bacteroidota bacterium | reverse complement strand
TGGTCGGAATAAAGATAAAGTAAGTGGCTTTTCGCATGGAATGAAACAACGTTTAGGTATCGCACAAACCTTGTTACATCAACCAGATTTGATCGTCTTGGATGAGCCAACAACTGGACTAGATCCACAAGGAATTGTAGAAATTCGAAACCTGATTTTACGCTTAAAAACGGAGCAAAACAAAACCGTTATTCTGTCGTCTCATCAATTATCTGAAATTGAATTGATTTCCAATCGAATGGTGATTATCAACAAAGGTCAATCCATCATTGAGGGCGATGTGAAAGAATTGTTGAATGCGCAAGAGATGGTTGTTCAAATGGAATTGGATGACTTATCGAAAGCGGTTCGCATACTGGAAGATCAATTCCCAACTGCTCATTTTAAGTGCCTGAACGACCGAAATATGGAGATTCAAATAGAGAAAAAACATGTTCCATTGGTAAATCAGGTTTTTGTAGAACATGGGATCGCGGTACACTCCATGGAGCCTAAGCGAAAACTAGAAGATTTTTTCATGAAAATAATCCAATCCTAATGCTGCTAAAAAACACCTATAACGAATTCATTAAAATTCTGGCAAAACCGCGCAGCTATTTAGGGGTAGGAGCGTTGACCTTGCTGGTCTTAATCATATTATTTGCGATGAAGGCAGATGGAAAGTCGTTTATATCATTTGTGACAGCATCCTTTGAACAAACGCTATCCTTCAATGGGAACATCTTGAATGGGAATTTAATTGCCTTTATCATTCTTCAGATGTTGATTGTCCACATTCCTTTATTGGTCAGCTTGGTTACGGGCGATTTAATTTCTGGAGAGGCTGCTATGGGAACGATTCGAATGTTGGCAACTAAACCCATTTCACGTACGCAAATTGTGCTTTCAAAGTTTATTGCTGGAGCAGTGTATACCTTAGTTCTAACGATTTGGCTCGGTTTTCTCGCCTTGATTGTTGGGAAATGGATTTTCGGTACAGGAGACCTCATTGTTTTAAATAGCGACGGTTTAGTCATCCTAAAGGAACAGGATGTGCTTTGGCGATATGGACTGAGTTTTGGTGTTGCTTACTTAGCTTTGTTGACCATTTCTACTTTATCGATCTGTCTATCGGCTTTTGCGGAAAACTCGATTGGACCCATTGTGAGTACCATGGCAATCATTATTTTATTTACCATCATCGGATCCTTGGATGTTTCGGTGTTTGATTCGATAAAACCTTTCTTGTTCACGACACACATGGCTTCTTGGCGTTCGTTCTTTGAAGACCCTGTACCATGGTCAACCATTCGTGATTCAGTAGTTATACTTTTGGTTCACAACGTTGTACTCGTGCTCATTGCAATGTATAAATTCAATAAAAAAGACATCACTTCCTAATGAAAATAGCTATTTCCTTATTGCTCTTTCTGGCATCCTATTCCGTCAAAGGTCAAAACGTGGATGCAAATGCTCTAGTACAAAGAGTCGTTAACAAAATCAATACGGTTAAGGATTATTCTGTGAGTGCTTACATTCATGCGAACATTCCCTTAATTAAAATCATGCCGGTGAATGCATCGATTTATTTCAAGCAAAAAGATAAGTTCAAAGTAGTTTCTAAAGGTATTGCCATTTTACCGAAACAAGGATTTACCGATGTGAATTCCTTTTTAACGAAAAAAGGATCTTACATGGCTGTTTGGGGAGGAAACAAAACCATTCAAAATGTGAACACTTCTCTGGTGTCCGTCATTCCAACAGGTGAGACAAGCGAAATCATTCTTGCCAAATTATGGATCGATGCAAAACGTGACATCATTCTTCGATCTCAAGTTACAACGCGTTCAAGTGGTACGGTAACGGTGGATTATACGTATGGAACTGAAGTAGCATATGGACTCCCGAGTAAATTGGTCTTTACCATTGATGTGAAAAAGTTCAAAATGCCGAAAAGTGTTGCTGCTGATTTGAATAAAACAGACAATCAAAAAAAGAAGACTGCGAATAAAGATCAAAAAGGAACGATTACCATTAAATTGACGAATTATAAGATCAATAAGGGAATCAGCGACAATGTGTTCAAAGACAAATAATGGAATCCCTAGATTGCCTCATCGTCCACTTGAAGTAGATGCAACAAGCGGTGAATGATTGGAGAAAAGAACACAGCCGTACACGTGAGGAAAGCAACACCACTATAAAGAGCGTAAAAACTGGAGAATAATTTAGCTGCATCCGTATCCAATGGAATAACTGGTCCCATACCAGTTAAAATCATGCAAGCCATGTGAAAAGCATCCACCCAAGTTTCTGCACCAAAGTATTTGTATCCAACGGTACCCATTCCAACAGAAAAAGCGATTAACATAAAAGCAAATAACATGTAGCGAAACACCCGTTTTACAAACACGTTAACTTCAGCTACTTTCTGCTTTTTATGTTCGAATTTCATGAGTTAGCGTTAAATACAGGCTTTAATTTCTCCGATGATTCGTTTCGCCAATTGATCAGCAGCTTGTTCATCCTTGCTTTCCGAATAAATGCGAATAATAGGTTCTGTATTACTTTTTCTTAGATGCACCCATTCCTTGGCAATGTAAATTTTCACTCCATCTGTCGTATCCACTTCTTCATGTGCGTATTTCGCTGCCATGTCCAAGAGGACTTTGTCAACATCAATATCTGGGGTTAATTCGATTTTATTTTTTGAAATAGTGTATTTCGGATAGCTATCGCGCAGAGCAGAAACACTTTTTTTCTCGTGTGCTAAATGACTTAAGAAAAGTGCGATTCCAACAAGAGAATCACGTCCATAATGCAATTCAGGATAAATAATTCCACCGTTTCCTTCTCCGCCAATTACGGCATGTACTTCTTTCATTTTTGTCACGACATTCACTTCGCCGACAGCTGCAGCTGCGTAAGTTAGTCCACGTTCTTCCGTAATATCGCGTAACGCACGTGTGGAAGATAAATTCGATACAGTTGATCCAGGTGTATGCTTTAGCACATAATCTGCGCAAGCTACAAGGGTGTATTCTTCTCCAAACATGGATCCATCTTCACATACCAAAGCCAAACGATCTACATCGGGATCGACCGTGATGCCAAAGTCAGCATTCACTTCTAAGATTTTAGCAGATAAATCGGTCAAGTGTTCGGGTAAGGGCTCAGGATTGTGCGGAAAATGACCCGTTGGCTCACAGTACATTTCGGTGATTTTTGTCACACCAAGTGCTTGCAACATAGCAGGAACGAAAATTCCACCGGTTGAATTAACGGCATCAACGACGATATTAAAATCTGCAGCAGCAATTGCATTTGCGTCGACCAGTGGCAAAGCTAAAATAGCATCAATGTGTTTTTGAAGGTAACTATCATCATTGCGAACGATACCTAGGTCATCCACTTCTGCAAATACAAAACGTTCTTGGTCAGCGATGCGCAAAACTTCCTCGCCATCATTTCCGCTGATAAATTCTCCTTTTTCATTGAGCAATTTTAAAGCGTTCCATTGCTTCGGGTTGTGACTCGCTGTTAAAATGATTCCTCCGTGTGCCTGCTCCATTGGAACAGCAACTTCTACCGTTGGTGTGGTGGAAAGTCCTAAGTTAATGACATCGATTCCAAGTCCAATTAGGGTGGATACAACTAAGTCGGAAATCATTGCTCCTGAAATGCGTGCATCGCGACCGATGACTACGCGTATTTTTTGTCCGGAATTTCGTTCCATCAGCCACGATCCATATGCGGCAGCAAACTTAACCGCATCGATTGGCGTTAAACCATTGTCCACAGTTCCTCCAATGGTTCCACGGATACCAGATATTGATTTAATTAATGTCATGTGCTAAAATTAAGCGAATTTCTTTTTGTTCGATAGCATTTGTAAGCAAGCTGCCGCTGCTTCGATCCCTTTGTTCCCATGTTTTCCACCGGCACGGTCAAGGGATTGCTGCTCATTATTATCTGTTAAGACACAAAATGCAACGGGTTTATTGTATTTCAACATCACATCCATGATTCCTTGTGTCGTTCCGGAACAAACAAAGTCAAAATGACGTGTTTCGCCTTGAATCACAACACCAATGGTAATGACTCCGTCGATGTCTTCTCTTTCACAGAAGTACTGAGCTCCCAAGGGTAATT
>JBEEIV010000058.1:0-3147 GCA_041169645.1 Bacteroidota bacterium | reverse complement strand
TCGGCAATATTCACGGGTTGCCATTTGTTTGGATTCGGAGATACCAAAGATGAGTCCCTCACCCAATCGATCATGTTATAAGTTTGACGATAAAAAGCGTTCGCTTCCACATACAAGGTTCCATTTTTGAACCAACCTAATTCAGCCGAATTGGCGAATTCCGGAACTAAATTAGGATTTCCAAGCGTGGTAGGATCAGAATAATATAGTTCTGTATAGGTGGGAACTCGGTTGCTTTTAGAAAAGTTGGCATATATGCGATTCAATTGATTCAGTTGAAAGGCAGTTTGAAGGGTTGGAAGTAATTTGAATGCCACATTGGTATACTTGAAGGCCAATAAACTTGTGGTAGCTTGGAATTTTCCTAAAGACTTCTTTATGTCAAAAAATGCACTAGCGTATTGACGGTTTCGAAGACCGAGATTCGAACTATTCAACCGTTCAAACCGTTGCTCACCACCAACATGGTACTGCCAATCACCACCAAACTTTCCGCTGAGTATACTTTCGATACTGTAGGTTTCTGAAAAATGTCGGTTGGTGTAAAATTCTGGATCCATGCGTTTTAATCGAAATTCATCCCGATTGGTACGCGTACTCAAGCGATTTACCCATGTAGCATTTTTAAAATTGACATTGTGACGCAATCCTGCAAAGGCATTCTGTGTTGACTCCCATTGATCAGGGAATTTATTTGAATAGTAGCCATTTGCGCCAAATTGACGGTCAGAATAACCCAACATCAATAAAAAATACTGGGCTTTAAATGATTTACCCAACTCATAGGAAACTTGTTTATTCTCAAAATCGGAATTGTACCAATGTCCATTAGAGCGATCATAACCAAATGACAATTTTTGACGCCAGTCGTTCATTGGCAGGCTAATAGTGGCGTTTATTCCCGATGTCCCGAAAGAACCCGCGTACAACTGAGCTTTCACTGACTGCTTCCCGGTTAAAAAAGACACAAAATTCACTGCACCAGAAAGGGAACTTTGTCCAAACATGTGCGTTGCTGGACCTTTGAAAACCTCCACTTGATTGACCGCATTGATGGTAAAAGGAATGTTCATGCCATGGTGACCTGTTTGTGGATCAATCATCTTGAATCCATTCACTAAAATCAGCGTCTGCTCAAAACTCCCGCCACGAATTCCAATGTCTGCTTGCATCCCATTTAATCCGCGTTGTCGAACATCCACACCTGAAGTATAGCTCAATGCTTCGCTTAAACTACGCGCAGGTAAACTCACTAATTTATCCGATCGTAATAAGGACATGGACTGATTGCGTTTGAAGTAATCAAAGGGATTACCACGTCCAGTAACTATGATTTCATTGACCAAAGTGGTTTTTATCAGGTCCTGTTGAGAAAATGCTGTTACACAGAAATAGAACAGATTCAAAACAAAAAAGCGCCTTTTCATGGATTTTTTTTTTGCAAAGATACCCAATTAATCAGGTCTAACTCCCTTCGGATGAATTATACCATTTTAGTGGTATTGAAATGAAAAATCAGAAAGGATTGGTTTTTCTCCCGTATAGTGAATTCGAATGAGGTGATCTCCAGGTAACAAATGAATAAAGTTACGATCGAATGAAATTCCTGTTTTTGACGAAAAAACCCAAAAATCAGCACAAAAAGCACTGTTTTTCACCCAAATCTCTGCCGTTTTGCTTATTTCATCGGTATTTTTCAAGGTAAGTTCAACATTCGAAATGCGCTTTTTTGAAGAAGGTCCAACAAGAAAATCACGACTAAGTCCATTGCTAAGTTCAACTTGAATCAACCGCTCTTCTGTCGCCTTTTGACTCCAAATCAACTTATTTTCTTGGTACGATATAGTCAACTCACTTGAACTTTGGATTACTAAAGGTGACCGTGAGCGCTCGTTTCCATCCAACTGATATATTCTTATGACATACCCAACTTCTTGATTCTCCATGAGGTCAGATTTCAAATAAAGTTGAACCTCTCCTTTTTCATTCGTTTTTTGCAAAATAGCCAATGGCTGAAAGTCTTCGCGCATGGCGTAATGCAAGGCCTTCCAATTTCCTTGATAATCGATGCTCGACCATGTTGGCGCTGGCCAGCAATCGTTTAATTGCCAGTATAGAGTCCCCATGCAACGAGGCGCATCCAAACGATGACCAGCAACTGCAGATGAAACGGCATACCGCTGTGTTAACTGTGAAAAATACACGAATTGCTCGAAGTCTTTCGCTTTGCCATACAATAAGTCTGAATGCTTTTGAATCATGCCATTCCCCACGTAACTTTTCTGATGGTGTTTCATCACTGCACTCGACAAATCCCAATCTTTCTTTTCAGAAAAGGTAGCTAATGTCGAATATTCCGGGAAACTTTGAAATCCATATTCTGCATTAAAACGTCCAATTTTTGTAGCGAAATTCGACATCGGGTCTTTCCCATGCCAAACACCCCAATAATGCTGTGATCCGTGATTGAAAAATTCATCGTTCCCCCAATTGCTCAGCGGTGAAGTATGTATGTAGCTGGTGTTTGTCCAGCGCGCAACCAACTTTGGAGCAAGTCCTTTAAATAAATCATTATAAGCCTTGAGAATACTGTCTTGTGCAGCATTGGATAAATGATACTGATTTTGAAAGCCCCAATTTTTCCAAGCGACATCAACTTCGTTGTTTCCGTTGAAGAGCACCACGGATGGATGACTAGCAATTCGTGGAATTTGAAAATTGAATTCATTTTCTACATTATGCAAAAATCCTTGGTCACCTGGATACATTGCACAGGCAAACATAAAGTCCTGCCAGACCATGATTCCTGCTTCATCGCATGCACGATAAAAAACCTCATCAGGATAGTATCCACCGCCCCAAATACGCACCATGTTGAAATGAGCCTTCGCCATTTGATCAATTAAACCTAGGATGTCTTCATCCTTCACTGAAGCTGGAAAAACAGAAGTCGGTATGTAATCTGCCCCCTTGCAAAAAACAGGAATTCCATTGATGTGCATTTCATAGGAAGTTCCCCACTTATCTTTCTGCTGTATCAGTTCTGCGGTGCGAATACCGAATTGTATCGGTTTGATATCCACTAATTTTTCACCAAGAAATAAGCGTAAGGTATCCTGATAAACATGCTGATCACCAATTCCTGCA
>JBEEIV010000057.1:0-2601 GCA_041169645.1 Bacteroidota bacterium | reverse complement strand
AACCATAATTATTGGTGCTTTTCCTCCAGAAAAAATAAGTACCGCAAATGCAATATTTGGAATGGGCATTATTTTGGGTCCGACTTTTGGTCCAACTTTGGGTGGACTGATCACAGATAATTTGTCTTGGAACTGGATCTTTTTTGTCAATATTCCCATAGGTATATTAGCAACAGTTTTAGCATGGACATATGTCGGTGATCGGATTGGGGCAGTGAAACCAACGCGCATTGATTATTGGGGAATCCTGTTTTTAGTAGTCTCTGTTGGAAGTATCCAATATGTATTAGAGGAAGGAACCGCGAAAGATTGGTTTGAATCAACCGAGATCATTCTATTTTCCTTGCTCGCTTTTATTGGTTTAATTGCCTTTATTATCCGTGAATTAAGCATTGATTACCCCGCGGTCAATATTGGACTATATCGAAGCTTCAACCTGGCGATGGGTAGTATTTTGAACTTTTTATTAGGCTTAATGTTGTTTGGATCCGTGTTTATTTTTCCGCTTTTCGTTCAGATTTCACTGGGATGGACCGCAACGCAAACAGGATTATTCATGATTCCTGGAGCGATTTTTACGGCATTCACCATGCCAATTATTGGAGTCATGCTCGGAAAAGGATTTAATCCGAAGCGTATCATCATCGCCGGAGCCATCATGACCTTTTTCTTTTTGTACCTGCTATCATTTTCCTCTCCAGACTCAGCGGAACGAAATTTCTATTTCCCCTTCATTTTACGCGGAATTGGCATGGCTTGTATGATGTCTCCCATTTTATCGTTGGCAATTTCCGGTTTACAAGGAAAAGACATGGCACAAGCCGTTGGACTATCTAATATGATCCGTCAACTTGGTGGTTCGGTTGGAATAGCCTTAATAAACGTATTTCTGGTAAATAAAAACGCAGAAGTTCGTGGAAACATGCTTTCATATGTAACGGATTACAGTCAGCAAACCCAAGAACGCATCATGGGAATCAAACAAAGTTTCTTAATGAAAGGCTACTCGCTTCAAGAAGCGGAAACACTTGCCAATCGATCTCTGGAAGGCATGATCTTCAAACAGCAAGCTTTATTGAGTTATGTTCAAGGATTCTATGTGGTTGGTATTTCTATTTTGTTAATTATTCCTGTAGTTTTATTGATTCGCTACAAAAAACCTAAAGGCCCCACGGCTGCCATCGACACACATTAATGGAAGATTATTTTCCTCTATTTGTGGAAACCAATAGATTCCTACATCTTTGTAAAAGATGCTATTAAACAGAAGGTCATATTTACGGAAATTAAGTGACGAGGACATCATTTCTCTTTACAAAGAAAAGCAATGGTCCAGCTGTATCGATGAATTATATCAACGTTACAGTCATTTAGTGTTTGGTGTTTGTCTGAAGTATGTCAAACAAATTGAAAACGCAGAAGACATCACCCTCACTTTATTTACATCCTTGACACAAAAATTATTGCAGCACCAAGTGCAACACTTTAAAAGTTGGATCTATGTTTCTGCCAGAAATAGTAGCCTCATGTTTCTTCGTGCCAATAAAAAGAGTGAAGAACTTATGCAGGATGATCATCTTTTTGATGAAAGCGAATTCTTATTAGCGGAAAAACAACAGAAGGATGAGTTACTTGATAACTTGAGTGCTGTGTTCGATGAATTAAAAAAAGAACAGAAGCTGTGCATTCAATTATTCTATCTGGAAAAAAAGAGCTACGAGGAAGTGGCTCAGCTAACACACTATACGTTAAAAGAGGTGAAAAGTCATTTGCAAAATGGACGCAGAAATCTCAAGATTTTATTAGAAAAAAGAAAGGCAAGTCATGGCATATAATCGCAAGGTATTTTCATCCTATTTCAAAGGAATGTCGGCTAAAAAGAAGCACGAACTCGAAAAAGAGAGTTTGAATGATTCATTTCTCTCGGATGCACTCGATGGGTACCATGATCATCCGGAAGCACGGCAACACCTTCGTCAACTCGACAAAAAATACTACCGAGGTAAAAAACCTGTTTGGAAAACCACCTTATTGATGACACTCCCTATTTTACTCATTGTTCTATACCAATTCATTCCAAAAAATAAAGCACCTAACATCCAACATAAACTAACTCTCGCATCGAAGCAGCTATTCGTCAAACGGATCCCGACAAAAGAAATTGAAGCGTTGGTTGCCATTCCGAAAGAAAAACAAATCGTTCCGAAAACAATTCAGCTAGAATTTAAAGAAAAAGATAAAGGGATGATTTTTCAAACCAATCAAAATCCTGAATATCCAACCGAAGAATTGGTTCGAATCCCCATTAAAAGCACCGGAAAATTGGAGCGGATCACCATTCAAAAACGACGTGATTTCGCCATGGAAACATATGTTCAGGACTTGAAAGTACTTGATTACCGTTATTACCGTAAAAAAGTTCGTCAGGAAAAAACCAATTTATTAACAGGTACACCTGCGGCACAAGAAACGAAAAGCTCGGATAAAAATGAAACCGATGAAGTAACATTCGGATATATGAATTTCCTCAGTGGGAATTTACACGATTTCAATAAAGGTGAATTTAAAACGGCGCTTATAGGCTTTGATCAAATTTTATCC
>JBEEIV010000056.1:0-6539 GCA_041169645.1 Bacteroidota bacterium | reverse complement strand
CAAGGCTGCGATGAATTGAATTTTTTGAGCCATTCCTTTTGATAATGATTCGACGCGTTTACTACGCCAATCCAATATTCCAAATTTTGTCAGCCAATGAGTCACATTGCGTTGTGCTTCTTTTTTGGTCAAGCCTCTTAATTGTGCCAGAAACACCAATTGTTCCTCGACTTGCATGTTTTTATACAATCCCCTTTCCTCGGGCAAGTAGCCAATTTGGGCTAAATGACTTTGTGTCATCAGTTGACCATTCATTCGAATGTTTCCGCGATCTGCTTCCAAAATCTGATTGATGATTCGGATCAAGGTTGTTTTTCCCGCCCCATTGGGACCGAGCAAACCATAAATTTCTCCTTTTCCGATGGTCAGCGACACATCATCCAAGGCGATTTTCCGTTGGAAAGACTTATAAAGTTGATTGATTTCAAGCATACGTAAAGTAAAGCTAAAAAAAAGGAGTCAATTCCTACATGCTTTGGAAGATTTCTTTCCAAGATGGCCATTTGTAGATGCGTTTGAAAAGCAAGACCAAACTTGGCAAAAAGATGACCAAGAAAATGAGTGAAGACCAGCCATCACCGGGTTTTTCATGACTTAAAAAAAGTGCATCCGTTCGAAAAACCTGCCAGTCCGTTGTGATAAACAGCGCGGCAATTAAATTATTCGCAAAATGATATCCAATGGCCAATTCTAATCCGTCATCCACCGAAGTAATAAAAGATAAAAACAAGCCCGACAAAATATAATAAACCAACATATGATACCCTATTTCTTGGATTTCAGGATTTCCGATGTGCATCAGTCCAAACATCACGGCACTTAGCACGATGGAAACACCCGTTCGTTGGATGCGCAGTTTTAGTCCTTGCATGATGTACGAGCGAAAAATCAACTCTTCGCAAGCAGTTTGTATCAAAAGAAAAACAAGGCTTAACAGGAGTAATGGAATAAACTTGGATGCATCAAACTGATACGTAAAAACGTTAGAACCTTGCAAGTAATCGGCGTAAATTTGAAGAGACATCAGCACACCCATCACGATCATAATCAGCGAAAACGCAAAAAAGAAGCGCTTCCACCGAAACTGATTCGCCGCTGTAAAAGCGGAAAGCATGGTTCTTTTGTGTCCAAACTTCAGGTGTAGTAACAGACCAAAGAACACTAAGAAAAACGGCAATAGGACCCAAAAGAAAAAGCGGTTATGCCCCATTACTTCGTAAAATTCCTGGTCCATGGACGCAAGGGACAAGTTTGGAAAATTGACCACTAAATCTGCCACTATACCTAAGCTACCCAGGAAATAAAGCACAAAAATCAGGAGCACCCCCATCACATAGGTGAGAGCTTGATTGTTTCCTTTTTGTGCTAAATCGATGAATTTCATTAAGAGAACATGTCGCGCATGCGCTTAAAGAATCCTTTTTCTTTCTGTGCTGCACTTGGGTTAAAGTTCTCACTTTCTTTTAATTTTTCCAAAATTTCTTTTTCCTCTTTGGAGACAGTAGTTGGTGTATAGACATGGATGTGCACAAACTGATCTCCCGTTGCGTAACCTTGAACGCTTGGCAATCCTTTCCCACGAAGCCTCAGCACTTTTCCACTTTGCGTTCCTGGCTCCACTTTTATCTTTGCCTTACCACCAATCGTAGGTACTTCGATCGATTCACCGAGCACGGCATCCACGAAATTTATGTAAGCATCGAAATGTACATTTTCTCCTTCACGGCGTAACTCATCGTGTTCGATTTCTTCAATCACTACGATTAAATCTCCAGCAACACCATTGAAAGGACCCGCATTACCACGTCCCTGCACACTCAACTGCATTCCTTCCTCTACTCCAGCTGGAATATCAATTTCGATGACTTCTTCTTGACGTTTTAAACCTTGTGCATCCGCATCTGCTGGTTTTTTGTCAATCGATTTCCCCGCTCCTTGACAAACGTGACAAGCCGATTGGGTTTGCATTGCACCTAAAAAGGTTTGAGCAACACGGGTGATGCGTCCCGTACCGTTACACGTGGGACAATTTTTATAGGTAACGCCTTCGGCATTGACCAATTTATTTACTTTGATTTTCTTTTTAACACCATTGGCAATTTCCTCCAATGTCAATTTCATTTTCACGCGCAAGTTAGTTCCGCGTACCGTTCTCGATCCGCCACCGCTTCTGCTTCCTCCAAAACTTCCTCCGAATGCACCACCGAAAATATCTCCGAATTGGGAAAAGATGTCATCCATGTTCATTCCGCCACCGAATCCACCTTGTCCACCCATTCCCGCATGTCCAAAACGATCATATTGAGCGCGTTTCTCCGCATTGCTAAGCACTTCGTATGCTTCTGCTGCTTCCTTAAATTTATCTTCTGCAGAGGCATCATCCGGGTTTTTATCCGGGTGATATTTAATTGCTAATTTTCGATACGCTTTTTTGATCTCAGCCTCATCGGCATTTTTTGAAACACCTAAAACTTCGTAATAATCTCTTTTTTGACTCATAATGTGGGCTTCGTTATTGTCCTACGACTACTTTCGCAAAACGAATCACTTTATCGTTTAAATAATATCCTTTTTCAACATCCTCTATCACCTTACCAATTAACTTTTTGTCAGGAGCCGGAACGTTCGCAATTGCCTCATGTAAATCACTGTCAAAACCTTGACCTTTTGCTTCCATTGGTTTTAAACCTTTCGCCTCTAAAATTCCTTTGAACATGTTATAGATTAGCTGAAATCCTTCCTTCATAGCAGCAACATCTTCTGATTTCTCATTGGTCACAATCGCACGCTCAAAATTATCCATGACAGGCAACAAGGAAACAATCATGTCTTTTCCTGCCGTAGAGATCAACTGCAATCGTTCTTCATTGGTGCGACGACGGTAGTTTTCAAACTCAGCATACAAACGTAGAAAACGATCATTTAACTCCGCATACTTTTCCTCGGCTGTGGGTTCTTTCGGTGTTTCTTCAACCGTTTCTTCTGCTGTTGCTTCGGTAGTGTTTTCTTCTATTTGTGGATCTTGTTGTTGATCTGTTCTCAATTCATCCTTCTCTTCTGACATATTCTGAAAATTTAATTCGCATTCGGTGGACAAAGATAAGACCATTGTTAAAATTAGGTCAAGCTGTCAGCAAGTTTATGGAAATCCTTGAAAAGTTGTCAGTAAAACCGCCCTAAAGCCAATATTACGCGTAAATTTGTCTTAAATCAAACAACACTCCATGATTCCACGTTTTTTATCCATTTTTTGCTTTCTATTCGTTTTTTCATCCACGGATGCACAACTATTATACAAAATTAGTGGCAACGGACTGAAGCATGACTCTTACCTTTTTGGTACGATTCACACCATGCCCAAGGAGGACTTTGAAATGCCTAACAAGGTGACAAATGCGCTAAAATCGTGTTCAACCATCGCACTTGAAATCCAAATAGATATGAGTTTATCCGAAAAGATTGAATTGGCCAAAATGACCGTTATTCCAAACGGAGAAACGCTAAAAAATTACATGACCGATTCAGCGTATGTGCGTTTGAAAAAATATTGCATGGATAGCATGAGTTGGAAAGAAAGCAAGTTTGAACAATACAGCCATTTAAAACCCTTTTTCTTCAGTTCCATGGTGCTTCAAGAGAAAATAGGCAAGCAAAAATCCTTTGAAATGGAGTTTGATAAACTGGCTAAAAAGTACAAAAAGCCGCTCATCGGACTTGAAACCGTCATGTATCAAATGGAAACAATCGATCGAATCAGCATTCAAGATCAACTTCGATTCATGGATGACTTTTCGAATATGTCTGAATTCGATGTCATGTTTCAGCTATACGAACAAGAGGACATCGACGGATTGTACCAGATGATTGCTGCGGAAACAGATATGCTGCCTGAATTCAATCATTGGTTTTTGGACGTCCGTAACGCCAATTGGATTCCAGTCATTGAAAATCAAATCAGTAAAGAAGCAACCTTTATTGCTGTAGGTGCTGGACACCTCGGAGGAACAAATGGCGTGCTTCAATTGTTGAAAAATGCAGGATATACCATCACCGGAATCAACAATTGATTTCTATCTAAAAATGAAAGAAGACACCATGAACTCAGAATTCCAACGCATCATCGAATTTAGAAGATCCAACCGAAAATTCGACCCCAACACACCTGTTCCAAACGAAGTAATTCAAACCAGCATCGAGCGCGCCATTCTTTCACCGAACAGCAGCAACATGCAACTTTGGGAATTCCATTGGATTCAGTCGAAAGAACAATTGGAAACTTTTGTTCCCTTATGTCTGGACCAAAGTGCAGCAAAAACGGCACAGCACATGGTGGTGTTTGTAACCCGAAAAGACAAATGGAAAAGCCGTGCGAAATGGAATTTAGAAATGGTGAAATCCACTATTGTCGGGGAGCCAAACAAAGCACAAAAAATGGGCTTAAACTATTATGGAAAAGTCATGCCCCTACTCTACTCAAATGATCCTTTTGGATTCATGAGTTTGGTGCGTCGAAGCATTAGTTTCTTCGCAGGATTACGCAAGCCTTTTTTTCGCACGGGAGGCAAGGCCAATCAACGAATTAGTGTACACAAATCCTGTGCACTCGCGGCGCAAACCTTTATGCTTTCTGTTGCTGCTGAAGGATTCCATACGTGTCCCATGGAAGGATTCGACGAGAAACGAGTGAAAAAGGCCTTAAATTTACCACGAGGTGCAGAAATCAATATGATCATTTCTGTTGGACTCGGGACTGAACCAGGAATCTGGGGTCCACGCATGCGCGTTCCAAATGAAGAGGTTATTTTTACACATTGACTTCAAACTGGAAGTCTTTAGAAACTTGTGCTTGTTTCCTTGTTAAAATTCCTGACCCCAACCTTCATAGCGGGTGACATCGGATGACTTTCGATGAGCTCAATGACTGCCTGTATTTCGTGTAGGATTTCAGGATAACGCTGAACAAATTGCAGCAACTTGTATAGGGAATACACGCGCAAGGCAACTTTATTTTCTTCGTTTTTCACATGTGAAATAAGTCCGTCCAAGAATTCACTTTCGCGGTAATCGGTCAAGGGGAATTCCAATAAAACCACCAACATGTTTCGCAGAATGGATTGATTTGAACTTTGTAAAAAACAATCAATGAATGCCTGTTCATATTCCTCGAGTAAGGTCCAATCGTGTTTCGCCAAATGTATGAGCAACCAAGAAGCATGCGCCGGCAAGGGTGCTTTTTTCGAACTAAGGGCCAAAGCAACCAAATCAGGAATCTGTTCAGGATGTGCGACAAAATGCCGATGCCACTCGGTGAACTTCGGTTCTTGAAACCGCGCGATCAATGCTTCTTCTACGTTCATTTTTAGAAAAAGAAAAAGCGAGTGAGAACTCGCTTTTCTGAACTTAATGTTATTTACTTTCCGTTTCTCCCGAAGTACTTTTCTTTGGGGCTTTCGGTTTTTTAATGGTCACTTTCAATTCCTCTTTGCCGTCTTCGTGATCCAGTAAAATGGTATCACCTTCAACCAAACTAGCATTGATGATTTCTTCCGCCAATGGATCTTCGATGAACTTTTGAATGGCCCGTTTCATCGGACGCGCTCCAAATTTTTCGTCGTATCCCTTCTCCAAAATGAAATCTTTCGCTTTTTCGGTGCTTTCCACGAAATAACCCATTCCTTTAATACGGTCGTGTAATTTCTCCAATTCAATGTCAATGATTTTGTGAATATCTTCACGACTCAATGATTTAAACATGATCATATCATCCACACGGTTCAAGAATTCAGGGGAAAAGGCTTTTCTCAAAGCATTTTGGATCACCGTTTTCGAATTTGCTTCCTTCGCTTCTTCTTGCGACTTTGTTCCAAATCCAACACCGGTTCCAAAATCAGCCAATTGACGCGCTCCGATATTCGATGTCATGATCAAAATCGTGTTTTTAAAGTCGATTTTACGACCAAGACCGTCCGTCATGTGTCCATCATCTAAGACCTGTAGCAACAAGTTAAACACATCTGGATGTGCTTTTTCTATTTCATCCAAGAGTACGATGGCATAGGGCTTACGGCGAACTTTCTCCGTTAATTGTCCACCTTCTTCATATCCAACATATCCTGGAGGCGCTCCAACCAAACGAGAGATGGAGAATTTCTCCATGTACTCAGACATGTCAATGCGTATCAACGCATCTTCAGAGTCGAACAAATTTCGCGCAAGCACTTTGGCTAATTGCGTCTTACCCACACCAGTTGGACCTAAAAAGAAGAAAGATCCAATTGGCTTGTTTGGGTCTTTCAGTCCAGCGCGGTTCCGTTGAATGGCTTTCACGACTTTATCAACCGCTTCATCTTGTCCAATCACTTTTCCACGTATGGTTTCCGCCATTTTGACCAATTTACCCATTTCAGATTCTGAAACTTTGGTAACTGGAATACCGCACATCATGGAAACAACCTCTGCAACATGTTCCTCGGTTACGACTACTCGGTTGTTTTTGGATTCATCTTCCCACTTCGCTTTAGCGGATTCAAGTTGTTCCT
>JBEEIV010000055.1:0-4159 GCA_041169645.1 Bacteroidota bacterium | reverse complement strand
TTTTTTAATTCCGTCAAGTCTTTTTTCATGTCGAATAGAAATTTGTACATCAATTCTCTTTCGGAAATTGACTCTTGACTTTGATCATTTTTTACGAGGAAACTTGATTTTTCTGAAATTGGCTGAAGGTATGACGACAAGATCATGCCATCGATTTCACGCGCAGTCTCAATCACAGATAATTGTTCCACTAAATTTTTTAATTGTCTGATATTACCTGGCCAGGGATAGTTTTGAATCAAGTGTACGGCTTCATCCGTTAATTTAATCGCTGGCATTCTGTATTTTTCAGCGAAATCATTAGCGAATTTTCGAAACAACAAATGAACATCTTCTTGACGGTTTCTCAGTGCTGGAAGTTGAATAGGAACGGTACTGAGGCGGTAAAATAAATCTTCTCGAAATTTCCCCGAATGAATGGCTTGTTGCATGTTTTCGTTGGTTGCGGCAACTACGCGAACGTTAGTTTTGATGACTTTTGATGACCCAACACGAATAAATTCTCCTGTTTCCAAGACACGAAGCAGACGCACCTGTGTTTGCATCGGTAATTCTGCCACCTCATCCAAAAAAATGGTTCCGCCATTCGCCACCTCAAAGTAACCTTGCCGACTTCCACTTGCGCCTGTAAAGGAACCTTTCTCATGACCAAACAATTCGGAATCAATTGTTCCTTCGGGAATCGCGCCACAATTCACCGCTATGTATTCACCATGTTTCCGTGCACTTAATTGATGAATGACCTGAGGGATAATCTCTTTCCCAGTTCCACTTTCACCCGTAACAAGCACGGAAATATCCGTTGGAGCAACCTGCATGGCAACTTCCAACGCGCGATTTAACATAGGGGAATTTCCTATGATTCCAAAGCGCTGTTTGACTTGTTGAATATTCATTTGAACTTAGTTTAACAAACGGAAACTACCTCACCCATCAACGTTGCTGAAGTGCATTCGTCGATGCGCACCATCACATATTGCGCTTTTTGATACGTTCCTTTCGGGAAAACAACCATGGAATTTCTGCCCGTTCGACCGCATAAATGCTCCTCCGATCGTTTAGATGGACCCTCAATTAAAACTTTTTGAATAGTTCCAATTTGCTTTTGGTTGGACTTCAAGGAATGAGCTAATTGTTTTTCGATGATTTCATTCAATCGACGGCCTTTAACTTCTTCAGGTACATCGTCGTCAAAACGTCGTTCTGCTAATGTTTTAGGTCGTTCTGAGTATTTGAACATGTAGGCAAAATCATAGGTTACCCAATCCATTAAGGACAAGGTATCTTGATGTTCTTCCTCTGTTTCACCACAAAACCCCGTAATTACATCGGTTGAAATCGCACAATCAGGAACAATTCGTTTGATTGCATTAATGCGTTCCATATACCATTCGCGCGAATAACCACGGTTCATTCGGTACAAAACTTCCGTATTTCCGGATTGAACAGGTAGGTGAATGTAAGGACAAATATTCTCGTATTTAGCCATGATTTCTAGTACATCATCGGTCATGTCTTTGGGGTGTGAAGTACTGAAACGCACACGTAATTCAGGAGAGACTAGTGCTACCATCTCCATCAACTGTGCAAAATTCGTAGTTGGTTCTTCCTGGTTTTTCACTTCCCCTTTTGAACTTAAATTCCAACGATAAGAGTCTACGTTTTGTCCCAATAACGTGACCTCTCGGTAGCCTTTTGCAAAGAGGTCCTTGCATTCTTCCACAATGGTGTAGGGATCACGGGACCGCTCTCTACCACGGGTAAAAGGTACCACGCAGAAAGAACACATATTATCGCATCCCCTCATGATGGTTACAAAAGCTGCGATTCCACCCTGATCTAAACGAACTGGCGAAATATCCGCATATGTTTCGTCTCTCGAAAGTAGCACATTGACTGCTTTTTGTCCAGTTCCAACCTCTTCTATTAAATTGGGTAAATCGCGGTATGCATCAGGACCCGCTACTAAGTCCACCAATTTTTCTTCTTCGAGCAAATTCTTTTTTAGTCGTTCTGCCATGCATCCAAGAATGCCCACAACTAATTCAGGATTATTTTCTTTTTTGATTTTAAATTCAGTCAAACGATTGCGCACACGTTGTTCCGCGTTTTCACGAATGGAACAGGTGTTCAAAAGAATGACATCTGCTTCGTCCATGTTTCGTGTTGTTTCAAATCCATCTTGCGCTAAAATGGATGCTACCACCTCACTATCCGAAAAATTCATTTGACAACCATAACTTTCCAAGTACAGTTTTTTCCTTCCCTCTCCTCCTTCATGCTGCAATTGGATAGCAGTCCCTTGAATCGATTCATCAATCACTTTATTCTCAAATTCCATTGTTCACTTTTTTGTGGGGAAGCAAATTTACGACAATTTAAAACGCATGACAAATTGACAGAACTAAAATTCATGAATATATTTTTTTCCTGGTAAATTTTTTCTTAACCATAGGTTAAAGGAATTCGACTAAAAAAATTTGCAGTGAACAACTTGTTATTTGCCGTGTTTTCCATATACATTTGTCACCAAAATTCTCCTTATGGCTAAAAATCTAGTTATTGTTGAGTCCCCTGCGAAGGCTAAGACCATTGAATCATACCTTGGGAAAGATTTCATTGTTAAATCGAGTTTTGGTCACGTTAGAGATTTGACTAAGAAAGGATTAGCCATTGAGATTGATAATCACTTCAATCCACTTTACGAGGTAAGTGCTGACAAAAAACAAGTGGTTGCCGAACTGAAAAAGTTAGCAAAAGCAGCAGAGGTTGTTTGGCTCGCGACCGATGAAGACCGCGAAGGAGAAGCCATTTCTTGGCATTTATTTGAAACGTTAGACCTAGCAAAAAAGGATACACATCGAATTACATTTAATGAAATTACCAAAACAGCCGTCTTAAAGGCGATCGAAAATCCGAGGAAAATAAACAAAGAATTGGTAGATGCGCAGCAAGCTAGAAGGGTACTCGACCGCATTGTCGGATTTGAACTTTCTCCGGTACTATGGAAAAAAGTACGTCCGAGTTTGTCTGCAGGACGCGTTCAATCTGTTGCGGTACGCCTCATCGTTGAGCGTGAGCGTGAAATAGAAGCATTTAAAGTAAATCCTTTCTTTCGTGTGAATGGAAACTTCAGCGCAAAAAATGGTGTGTTAAAAGCAGAACTCAACCGTCATTTAGACCAAGAAAAAGAGGCCCAAGAATTTTTGACTTTATGTCAAAAAACCACATTTGTAGTGGAGGATGTTCAGCAAAAACCAAGTACAAAATCACCCGCTGCGCCTTTCACCACTTCGACTTTACAACAGGAAGCCAGTTTAAAATTAGGATTCTCCGTTACAAAAACAATGAGCGTTGCACAACGTTTGTACGAAGCAGGTCACATAACATACATGAGAACCGATTCCGTTAATTTATCGGAAACCGCTGTAAACGGTGCAAAAGCAGCCATCGAGCAGTTCTACGGAAGTGACTATTCCAAACCAACGAAATATACCACTAAAAGTTCTGGAGCTCAAGAAGCCCATGAGGCCATTCGTCCTACGGATTTTGAAAAAACAAGTATTAACGCAGAACGCGATGAAACCAGGCTGTATGAATTAATTTGGAAACGCTCCATTGCAAGTCAAATGGCACACGCAAAGTTGGAACGAACAACGGTGAAAATTGGAGGATTACCAACAAACGACTATTTTTCAGCGAAAGGAGAGGTCATCGTATTTGATGGATTTTTAAAAGTATACATGGAATCGAGTTTGGATGAAGATCAAGACGAGGAAACAGATGGACTTTTACCCAAGGTTACGGTGAACGAAACACTTGATTTATCGATTTGTACAGCTGTTGAACGATTTACACGTCCTCCTTCTCGTTATGTGGAAGCATCGCTGGTAAAAAAATTAGAAGAGTTAGGAATTGGGCGTCCTTCTACCTACGCTCCAACGATTTCCACAATTCAAAAGCGTACGTATGTTGAAAAGCAAGAACGTGAAGGTGAACTAAGAAAATACTGTTTGTTGACTTTGACCAAAGAAGGAATCGCGAAGGAAGAAAAATCCGAAACAACGGGAAAAGATCGCAACAAATTATTCCCAACGGATATTGGAATTGTAGTAACAGATTACTTACAGGAGCATTTTGATCAAATCATGGATTATCA
>JBEEIV010000054.1:0-2814 GCA_041169645.1 Bacteroidota bacterium | reverse complement strand
CCTGACCATACCGGTGTTTCAACCCTTTGATTTGCTATGTTTTTTACCTGCGTCGGAGCGATTTCTATTTTCGTCTTACGTTTGGCTTGTGCGATGGGATCTTGATTTGGCCAAGTTATATACAAGAAAAACAAAATACTTGCAGCAGCTGCATATGTCAGGTAGTTCCGCCATGGTATGATACGTGGCTCCTTGAATAAAACATCTGAATTTGGAAAACCTACTTTCTCATCAGGTATTAGAATTGTCTGATTCATCAACTCCCATTCCTTTTGCAATACTAATTCAATTTTGAGTGTCTGATCAAAATCTTCTTCCTCCTGATCATCTAACAAGCCCTCTATTTTGGCTATGACCATTTTTTCAATGGCTTCTCCTTCTACTGTATCATACGCCTTTGGGGAGAATGGAAATTCTTTGAGTAGTAATTCTTTCGGAAATGTATCTTCAGATGAATGAACTGTTAACGAAGAAAAGTCTTCTTCCAAGCAACCAAATTCAGGAAACGCAATCAGATAATCGCGTAGTTTTTGCAAATCCTCTGAGGAAAGATTTCCTTCGATAGCATCCAGCATTCTGGCCTCTATATATTCCTTTGTCCAATTCATATCAATACTTCCATTTGTCCAATGAAGGCTTTCAAAAATTTTCTCGCCCTAAAAATATATACTTTAACTTGATCTTCACTTAACCCAGACATTTCAGCAATTTCCTGATATGTGTATCCTTCGTAATCCCTAAGTGTTAAAACCGTTCGTTGTATTTCTGTTAAGCGTTTCACTCCTTCATCAATTTTTTCCTGCACATCAAAAGGAATTTGATCTTGTGTCGGATTTTTATCAAGTGATGCCAAGTGATTCTGCTGTAATTTAGCCCTCCTTGCGCGATCTATTTGTGCATTTACTACCGTTCGAAACAAATACGATTTCACCTTGTTGTAATCGACCTGATCGATGCGCATCCATAACTTTTCGTATGCATCCTGCACAAAATCTTTGGCCAAATCTTGGTCGCCTAAGTTTTTCAAGGCAAACCGGTATAACCGATCTGCAAAGTCTTTTACGCTTTGATTATACTCACTAACTGTCATAACACCAATGGTAGGACGAGTTCCATTTCGAAAAGTTACACCTAACTTACCGATTACTTTCCTTGGTACTTTTTCTTATATTTCTGATATAATTTCCACTGGAAATTTTCAGGTGATTCTAATTGACCATGAAAAATCAAACAGGTCACATCGTTTGACTTCATTTCAAGTGCAGGACCTTTGGAAATAAATAACGTGGCAGACTTACCTTGTTCCAATGAACCAAATTCATCTTCGATTCCAAGAATTTTCGCTGCATTCAAGCTTATTATTTGAAGCGCTTGTTCTTCGTTCAAACCGTATGCCATAGCTGTTCCCGCTTGAAACGGAAGGTTTCGTGTATTCATTGCTTCCATGTCTCCTGCATTCTGAAGGCAAAATAAAATGCCTTGTTTTTGCAAGAGGTATGGCAATGAATATGGCAAGTTTACATCGTCTTCTTCGCGCTCAGGCAAGCTGTGAATTCGGTTCAACATGATGGGAATTTTTGCGTCTTTTAACCGTTGACCAACCAAATGCGCTTCATAACCACCAACAATGACCGGATACTTTAATTTAAAACGCTCTGAAAATTCAATAATATCAAGGATTTGCTGCATTCCATCTGCATGAAAATAAACGCGTTTTTTTCCAGTAAAGCAGGCTTTCATCGCCTCCAATCTGAGGTCTTCGATTGATTTTTGGCTTTCCGCATAGACTTTAGCCAATTCAAAGAAATCGATGATTGCTTGTTTATCCTTTTGGTAATTTTCATTTCTTGATTTCGGAGCAGGTTCCGCCCACCATCCACCACCTTGGATGCTTGCAGGCCAATTCAAGTGAATGCCATCGTCCGCTAGAATAGTAGCATCCTCCCAATTCCAACCGGATAAAAACATCGTTGCCGAAGAACCTGAAATGATTCCTCCTCTTGGACTTGCTTGCGCAATCATGACGCCATTTGATCGAACCGTTTCGATAACTTTCGATTCCACGTTGAATGCTACTTGTGCTCGTACATGCGGATTGAGTTCACCCACATCGTTGAAGTCCCTCGTCGCTCTAACTGCATCAATTTCTGTCAGACCCAGTGTTGAATTTGTGGCAATGAATCCAGGATAAATGTGTTGATTTTCCGCATTAATGATGGTGTCCCATTCTTTTCGCTGAATGGCATTTGTAAGAGAATTCTTCACAAAAAGTATTTTTCCTTTGTCCATGCCGATTGCCGCCGTTTCGACAATTTCTCCATTTCCAATGTGAGCCGTTCCATTAATAATCAAAATGCGTTGTGCGTTGGCTTCTTGAATTAGAATGCACAGGCAAATTAGAAGTACATAGTTTTTCATCTTAGTGTGTGTTTTCTCCTGTTTCACCCTCTTCTCCAAGTGTATCACAGTGGTAGTGTTTTTTTGGTTTTTTAACAAATGGGGTTGTTTTTTCTCCTTTTTCATTTGCTAGAAGCATTTTCGCTATGATGCGTGCTCTTTCCTTTTCATTTCGCTCATTCAGTTCTTGATTTTTCGACGCATCGTATAAAATCGTACCATCTACCATGGTATATTGAACTTTTGCCTTGATGCTCAAGGGGTTATCCGTCCACAAAACAAGATCAGCATCCTTTCCAACCTTGATGCTTCCCATACGGTCATCTAGATGTAATAATTTTGCTGGATTCAAGGTCACCATTTTGAGCGCGTCTTCTTCCGACATCCCACCATATTTGATGCTTTTTGCCGCTTCTT
>JBEEIV010000053.1:0-4846 GCA_041169645.1 Bacteroidota bacterium | reverse complement strand
TCCAATCTGGAATCAAATATTGGCGATGGAATACCAATACCAGCAGTTTGATAGCCTCATCGTTGATGCCAAAAAATGCGTTGAGGTTTTTCCTACCCAACCGCTTCCATATTTTTTACTGGGAGTTGCCTTCAATCAAAAAAGACAGTTTTCAAATGCACTCAGTCCTTTGGAAACAGGAATCGATTTCGTTATGAAGGATGAGGATTTAAAGGCGGAATATTATGGACAAATAGGAGAAGCGAAATTTGGTTTGTCCATGAAACAAGAGGCAATTTCAGCTTATGAAAAAGCACTTAGTTTGTCCCCTCAAAACACCTTTGTAAAAAATAATTTTGCGTATCAATTGATTCTTTTGGAAGCAGATTTAGACCGCGCTGGAAAATTAATTGAGGAGGCACTTCAAGTGTATCCCGATGAACCACGTTACATGGATACAAAAGGTCTTTTGTTATTTCAACAGGAAAAATACACTGAGGCCTTAGCCTTTTTTGAACGTGCATGTGGAGGAAATTGGAACGGAGATAAATATTGTATGGAACATTTAGGAGACGCTTTATTCATGCTGGGAAGAAAAGATGAGGCTTTAACACATTGGTTAAGGGCGAAAGAATTAGGTTCGGCAAATAAATCGCTCAATGAAAAAATTACACAAAAAAAATATGCGAAACCTATATTTTAACCTATTCCTTGGCTGCAGTGTTGTATGCACCTTGATGTCGTGTTCACCTAAAATGGTGGAGAATCTAACGCAAGTGGAAGAGGCGGAAAAATTACCAAAAATAAAGGACAAGGATTTGGTGGATCGATTGGATAGTTTGTCGAAGATTGAACCGAAAACGTTTTACACAAAACTTGACGTGAATTATAAGGATTCAACCACTGACATTTCCTTCAAAACATCCGTAAAAATTGTCGCGGATAGCGCGGTAAGTGCGATCATCACCTATGCACGTATTCCAATCATCACAGCGATGGTAACAAAAGATACGATCACCGTTGTGAATAAACGGGACAAATGTTACACCATGCAATCGTTGGATTATTTAAAAGCAACTTTTGGTGTTGATTTCACGTACGAAAATTTAGAAGAGTTATTTTTAGGAAAACCGCTAGATTATAACATCGACCAAAAGTACTTTGTTGACCACGATCCATTTCATTATAGCATTTCAACACATAAAAAAAGAGACAAAAAACGCATGGACCGACGTCCAAAAGAGGACATTGTGCTGAACTATATACTAAGTAATGATGCAAAATTCTTGCAACAAACAACCATAAAAAGCCCAAGTGATTCAACCGAAATCGTGGTAATTTATGAGGAACGACAAGATGTGAATGGATACAATCTCCCTAAAATTGTTCACATGCACATTAAAGCAAAAGAAAAGGCGATATACATTAAAATGGATTATGAACGTGTGGAAATCAATGAACCACAAGAATTAATAATTGTAATACCTGAGAAATATGAAAAATGTAAGTAGTTTACTTTTTTTCTTGTTCTGTTTTGGTTTGGTTAATGGTCAATCCAGCCAAGAAAAATTAAAAAAAGAGCAACAAAAATTGGAGAAACGGATTTCCAATACGAAATCGCTTTTATCGAAGGTGAAAAACAATTCTAAAGCATCGTTGAATGAGTTGCGATTAATCGACAATCAAATCAAAAGTAGGGAAGCACTCGTGCGTATTTTTGACAATCAAGTCCGAATGGCTGAAATAAAAATGGTCGAAAAACAACAGGAAGTGAAACGCTTGAAAAAACGCCTGAGTGATTTAAAAAGACAGTACAAAAAAATGGTGTTGTATGCCTACAAGCATCGCAGTAATTATGGACGCATCATGTTTCTCCTTTCTGCAAATAATTACAATGAGGCCTTGAAAAGAAACCGCTATTTGAAAAAAGTAGCTGGTGTCCAACGCAAGCAGGCGGCATTAATCAAACAACATCAAGATTTAATCGCCAAGGAAATTACTTCTATTTCTTCCGAAAAAGATTCCAAATTTGAAGCTTTGCAAGAGAAAAAAAAGGAGCGAGAATTAATTGGCTTGGATAAATCGAAAAAAGAAAAGTCCTACGAAAAAATAAAAAAAGAAGAACAGAATTTGTTGGCTCAATTGCAGGCCGATGAACGCAAAAAGGCTGAGGTCAAACAACGGATCGATGCAGCGTTAAAACAAGAAATCGCGAAGGAGCAAGCAAAGCAACGCGAACGTGATAAAGCTAAAAAGGATCAGTCGAAGAAAGAGTCAAATACCAAAGCTTCTAACACTAAAGCGACAACGACCACAACTAAAACAACTTCGAAGACGACAACTAATACAACCAAAACGGATAATCCTGCACCGAAACAAGTAACCTATACCGAATCAACAGAGGGATCTGCAGTAGGTAAAAATTTTGAGTCGAACCGTGGACGCTTGCCTTGGCCGGTTGAAAAAGGAAGCATTACGGAGCGATATGGAACGAATCCACATCCAACTTTGGCTGGAGTGTTTACTAACAATAATGGTATTGACATTACTTGCCCGAAAAGTAGCCGCGTACGCTCTGTCTTTGAAGGAGAAGTAACGAGTGTTTTTTCCATCAATGGTGCAGGAAAATTTGTCGTGATTAAACATGGAGCCTATCGTACGGTTTATGGTAATTTACAAGAAACCTATGTCAGCGTAGGCACGAAAGTTTCTTCGAAACAATCGATTGGAAGTTTATTGGTGGACGGAAGCGGCGTATCCATTTGCCACTTTGAAATACACTCGGTTGCAGGTGGTTTAACGAAAAGTTTGAATCCATCACTCTGGATTGGTCGCTAATTTTTCTTGGTGTTTTCCAATAGCGATGATCATTGCGCACATCGCCCAAATGGGTACAGCAGCTTTATCGGTGTCCAAGAAATTATTCAAAAATGCATGAATAAAGTAGGTAGACATGGCCATGATCATGGTGAGGACTAAAATTCTTGTTCCTCTTTCCATTTTCGGGATGTTACGATAAACGTGAATACTCGTATAGAAAATACTGGCAACAATACCCAGAAAACAGAGTAATCCTATAAAGCCCATCTCTGCCAACGCTCCTAAGTATTCACTGTGCGCATTACCCATATCTCCAAAATTAGTGGAGATGATGGTGAGGTTTTCCGGCTCTTGAAATGGAGCATATTCAAAAGCATAAGTTCCTGGTCCATAACCGAAAAATGGACGCTTTTCGAACATAGCAATGGCACAACTCCAGCGATTAATTCGCTCTAAATTGGAAGCATCGGTAGATATATTTGTAGCGCTTTGTAACCGTTCATCAAATGATTCAGTAGTGTGATCTTGTTTATTTCGTGCTAATTCCATCTGAATCGAATCCCATTTTAGGAAGATCACGATTAAGGTGGAAAAACCAATTCCGGCGATAAGTTTCCAGTTAATTTTATAGTAAATTAATCCGGCAATGAAGACACATCCAAAGACACTTAACCATGCCGCTCTTGTGTAAGAAAAGTATAAGCCCAGTAAAATTAAAAGAATCATTACAATCAACACAGCCTGAACAAGTGGAGCGTGTTTTTTGTAAAAATAGACACCAAATACCAGTGGGACATTTAACGCAACAATGGCGCCGTAAATCGTATGGTCTTTGAAAAATGGAGACATGACCCAATGACTTTCTTTTTCTCCAAATGCATACATGGCATGATGCGTGATGGTATAAATAATCACTACGCACGTTGAAATAATAAAAAGCCAAATAAACGCGATCCTGTTTTTTTCCTGTTGAAAAAAGTGAATGCCAAAATATAACACTGGAACAATGAACCACAGTTTCGCCAATAAAAACTTAAAGGAGACAAGTGGATGTGAACTAGTGATGGAACTCATGAAAATCCATACTAAAAATACACCTACGGAAAATAAAATGGGTTCCTTCCAAAGATTTTTAGGCATGAAGGGTCGATGTAATTGGAGCGCTGATAACCAAAGCATGAGACCAAATAATAAGGGCTCACTTGGGATGAATAATCCGAAACTGGAGTTAAATTCTTCAATGTTGATGGACAAGGGCGTCAGAAATGCCACCGCTATAAACAATTTTTCTGTTTGAAAAATAGCAAAGTAAATGGCAAGCAGTCCAGCTGGAAATAGGCTCAAGTAAGCTTGGTCTTGCCAAATGAGCAATCCAAAAACAAGGGATAAAAGGAGACCTACAAAACTGTAAATGACTGAGTTTTTCAAGACCTTATGCTTCGTTCAATTTAAGCTCTTTAATGCGTTGTTGAATGAGCAGGAAGAAAAGCCCAAAGATAAAGCCCCCAATGGTAGAAACTAAAACGATGATCATGCGTTTTGGCTTTTCTTTTCGATCAGCAACTACGGCCTTTTCAACGACAAATTTGTGGTTGAATTGTGCATTCGCATCCGACTCAGCCTGTTCATAGGATACACGAAAATCTTCAATTTTGACAATTTTTTCATTGCGCTGGTATTCAAGACCATCGTATACAGAACCAAATTTGGTGTTGATATCAATTTTACGTTGAATCTCCGCTTTTTCTGCTGGGCTTTTGGAGTCAACTAATGCCTGATACAAGGTTGCGCGCACATCGTTTGGTAGGACACCTTGTTTTGCAAGTTCCTCCAATTTGGTCAACAACGAATCCCGTTCATGCTCCATTTGTTTTTTCTTACGCAAGTTAATTTCAAATGCGGGAATGGTTCGCTCTCGGATCATTTCATTTTTCACAGTATCAATCAAATCAACGATGTCGTTGGCCATGTCCGCTGCCTTTTTGGGATCTTTGTCTAAAACATCAATCTGAATCGAACCAAAACGTGTTCGGTTAAATGAAAAGTT